>LIHK01000011.1 GCA_001399795.1 Candidatus Bathyarchaeota archaeon BA2
ATAAGCTCAGTCCTGTCCACATAGAGGAATTTGGAACCGTGGAAAAGTTACGCGGCGTATCCGTCTGCACCTTCTTGGAGGATCGGAGGGTAGCCGAACGTCAAGCTAAGGCAACTAACAACTACCTTAGAAGCCATGGCTTGGAAGCGGAGATTCGGGTTGTCAACGACAAGTCTAACCCCCTCCAAAAGGGCAGCTCCCTCGTTTTGTGGGTGGAAACCAGCACGGGCGCTCTTCTTGGAGGAGATGCCATAGGCGAAATTCGTAAGACCAGCGAGGTTGTAGGCAGAGAGGCAGCTGAAAATCTCTTCAGGGAGGTTGAGGCTCATGCTACTGTGGATGTGCACCTTGCGGACATGCTTGTGCCTTATGTCGCGTTGGCGGATGGTGAGTCAGTCTATCTAACCCGTGCGGTAACTGATCATTTAGATACTAACATTTGGCTGGCTCAAGAAATCTTAGGCGTAAAGTTTCAGGTTACGAGGGTCGGGAATCTGTATAGAATCGAGAAAAGCGGAAAGCCTTTACGTTCCTAATAAAACGATATTCCAGGTGAGGTTATTGGACGTTAAAATTTTCGTTGACGGCGAGGAAATCGATCTAAGCGAATTCGTTGTAAAAATACTAAGCGGAACTCTAGTGGGAGCAGTGACTTCCCTGCGCGGAATAAAGAAGGACTGGAAGGAGATTGAGGTAAAGGTAACAAGGTAAAGGATTGCTACTTAAGAAAAGAGAAGGGAACTGAATTCTCTGCATAGCCTGCGTGACTTCTTGTCCCACTGAAGTCATAACCGTGGAAGAAGAATAAAATCAATAACAGAAACCAAACGCTGCATTCGCTGTTCATTAGTTATGCTATCTATTTCTTTTTAGCCTAAACCATCGAATCAAAACGTATACACATACAAGCGTGCGCATAAGTGTTGAAAAAATCCTCACATCGTCATAAACACGTTTATAACAATGTTCATGAGAATTGTTCGAGAAGAAAAATTCCACAAATAAAGCAACTTCAAAGAATTATTCAACAATTATGCGCACCAATGAACATAAATATATTTGACTAGCATACTGTTTTAACAGCGTCTAATGCAGGGCGCAGTAACACAAACACTCAAAACTAGAAAAGGAAGTGACGGTACTTGATTATCGATGTGCATGTACACGCTTGGGATGCGTCTTCTGTCCTGAGTTGTGAAAAGTTTTTAGAATGGGTGGTGAATCTTGACGAAGGCGTTCATGCATGGACTGGAACACCTATGATGGTTGGTGGTCCCCTTATTTTCTCAGCTGAGGAACTGATTTCCATGATGGATGAGGCTGGAATAGATAAAGTGTGCTTGCTTGGATTGGAAGACCCTGAAGGTGTGATGATAACAAACGACGCTCTCGCGAATATTGTTAACAGCCACCCAGAAAGGTTCATCGGGTTTGGAGGTCTTAACCCCCTTAATAGTCCCGAGAAGACGGTTCCAGAAATAGAACACATGGTCAAAGAATTTGGATTCAAGGGCTTAAAGTTACACCCAGACACAAGCTACTATTTTTGCAACGATGAGAAGCTTTGCTATCCCGTTTATGAAAAAGCTCAGGAGCTTGGAATCACAATACTCATCCACATGGGATTTGACACCAACCCAGCTCTCTTGAAATACGCGCGTCCAATACTCCTTGACGACGTAGCCACAGCCTTTCCAAAGCTAAAAATAATCTGTGCCCACGCTGGCTATCCGTGGGTGGAAGAGACGGCAGTTCTCCTCCTCAAGCACAAGAATTTCTACACCGACATATCATTCATCGAAACCTTTTGCCCTGAGAGCCGTTATCAACAAACCATAAAGTACCTGGTCGACACGTTCCCCCAGGCTATAGACCACATCGTGTTCGGCAGCGACTTCCCAGCCGGACCCAACCCCCAAGAAATCAACCTTTTCAAAGCAGGTTTGGATCGGGTCAAAAACCTAGACTTTCTGTCGAAAGAGGAAAAGAAAAAGATTCTCGGCGAGAATGCAGCTAGGATACTAGGCATCAAGGAATGAATGCGCGCAATTTACATGTCTACTCTGTCAATTTTAGCGCCACAATAGGAACACGCAGGGTTTTTAATCGCCCAATTTTTTCGTAAAACATTGCTTCTTTCACTTGAATCCTCCCAAGATAGCCTCACCCAATGCAGTACAATTCGGATTAAAGCGTTTACGCCTAATGGTCGTACGGGTTACCGAGACGCTGCCTATATCCTTCGACGCACCCTCGCTTTATCTGCTTTACCAATTGAGCGATCTCCGGCAACGTTTCTTCGGGATTCTTCAGATTTTTCTCGTAAATCTCTGCATAAGCACTTCCAGCTATGGCGCCGTCTGCCCCAGCTGAAACCACAGCTGCTGCGTGTTCTCTCCTCGAGATACCGAAGCCAGCCAACACGGGCACATCCGTATATTTTCTAACTCTGTTGACCAGCTTTAGGGTAGAATCTGCCAAACTTTCCCTCGCCCCAGTCACTCCCTCAACACCTATAACATAAAGAAAACCGGAAGCAATGCCAGCAATTTTCTTTAACCTATCTTCAGTCGTTGTTGGAGCTGCTTGGAATATTACGTGCACACCCCATTTCTTTCCTTCATTTAGAAGGACATCTGCTTCTTCAACCGGGAGGTCAGGAACAATTATCGCCTGAGCACCTACCTTTTTTATTTCACTCAAGAAAGTTCCGATTCCAGTAACATAAGGGATGTTGTAGTAAGTCGTTACTACCAACGGGACTTCCAAGCCACTCCTTCTCAACTTTTTTATCCCTTGAATGCACTTAGCTGGAGTCATGCCTTTTTTCAGAGCCCTTTCACATGCCGCTTGAAAAGTTGGCCCATCCGCAGTTGGATCCGAGAATGGAAATCCAAACTCTATAAAATCTGCACCGTTTTCAACCAGAGTCCTGATCAGTTTCAGGGAAAACTCCTCGTTTGGGTCCCCATAATAAACGTGGGGCATGTGAGCGCCTTCTCTTCGCTCTCTCAACTCCCAGAATTTTTCTTCAAGATCCATAAAAATACCTCGTGATGGTTTCAAGGTCCTTGTCGCCTCTTCCGGAGTAATTTAAAACGATGACCTCATCTTTGTCAAATTCTTCCTTGTGATTCAGCACGTAGGCTATAACGTGGGCGGTTTCAAGGGCAGGTATCAATCCCTCTGTTCTGCACATGACTTTCACGGCTTCAAAAACTTCTTCGTCAAAAGCATAGCAGGCTTTCACCCTTCCGATTTCGCATAAATAGGATATTTCGGGGCCTCTCCCGGGATAGTTTAAGCCAGCGGCTCTTGTCTTAGAAGGTTTTATTTGCCCATGTTCATCCTGCAGAACTTGCATCAAGGCACCTTGAAGAATCCCGGGCTTACCTAGTTGAAAGGCAGCAGCGCTATTATCGGCACTTAAGCTTTCTCCTCCGCCCTCAACGAAGTAAAGTCTGATGCCCTTGTTGTCGATGAAAGATCTGAATGCTCCTAAAGCGTTGCTTCCCCCGCTGCCACAAGCTAATATCGCGTCAGGTAGCCTGCCCTCTTTTTCGAGGATCTGCTCCTTGATTTCCATACCGATTACGCTTTGAAAGGTTGCGACAATCTCTGGGAATGGGTGGGGCCCCACTGTTGATCCCATGAGGTAATAGGTGGTTCGCGAACAGGTGGTCCATTCTCTTAAAGTGTCGGAAACTGTGTCTTTTAGGACTCCTGTTCCGGACTTAACAGGGGTTACTTTTGCTCCAAGCAATTTCATCCGTTTCACGTTGCTTGCTTGTCTTTCCATGTCTTTCACCCCCATGAAAATCTCTGTTTCTAACCCGCAGATGTTGCCAGCCATCACAGTAGCGAGTCCGTGTTGTCCTGCAGCGGTTTCTGTGATCAAACGAGACTTTCCCATCTTCTTCGCCAAGAGAGCTTGTCCTAAAGCGTTGTTGAGTTTATGCGAGCCCCCGCAAAGCAGGTCTTCCCTTTTCAGGTAAACTTTGCATTTGACAAGCTTGCTGAAATTTTTCGCGTAATAAAGCGGGGTTGGTCTTCCCCCGTAGTCCCTTAGTAAACCTTTAAACTCTTCTTGAAATTCAGGGGTCGGATAGTACCTTTCAAAAGCTTCTTCCAACTCTATGAGGACGGGTATCAAATTTTCGTTCACGTACTGCCCGCCATACTTTCCGAACCTTCCTTTTTTCAACGCTGACACCCCTTCACACTTTATTGCTGTTAACTAGATTAACTAGACATCGGCTTAATGGTCTCGTAACGTAATCTCCTTTGCATTTTTTATAAACTCATATACTTTCTTTGGATCCTTAACCGCTGGTCGTAATTCAACACCGCTGGCAACATCAACGGCGTAAGGTTGAACCGTAAGAATGGCTTCTTTAACGTTTTCAGGCTTTAACCCTCCTGCAAGAATCAACGGCGTAGGTTCAATAATTTGTTTAATTTGTTTACTTAGCGTCCAGTCGTGAACCATGCCGGTTCCACCATATTTTCCGCTGGTGAAGGAGTCTAGGAGGATGGCGTCAAAAGCTTTCGAATCCGCCTTCGCTCTCTCAGCCGTATCGCCTGTTTTCACGTAAACAGTTTTTATCAAACGCGCGCCACTTATCTTCTCGCGAATAACCGAAGCCGCACATGGTTTTTCTCCATGAATTTGAATGGCTGTTGGCCTTAACTTGTCATAAATTTTGACAAGCGAGTTAATGCTATCAGGAACCGTGACCACCACGCTGTCAACAAAGACTGGAACCTGTTTCAACAATCTCTCAGCCCTTTCCAACGTTAGATTTCTTGGCGATGAAGGAACGCCTACGAGGAAACCAACGGCATCCGCTCCAGCTTCCACAGCGACAGCTAAATCTTCTTCTCGAGTTATTCCGCAGATTTTTACCCTAACTTTTCTCATAGAGCAAACGCAAACTCCTTAACCCTTTTTTCAATGTTGCCAGCCATCATGATTGCTGACCCGATCAAGAAGGCTTGAGCACCACATTCACGAAGAAAATGAAGATCGGCAGGCGTTTTAACTCCACTTTCGCTCACAACAACTTTTCCGTGGGCATCATTTTTTTCTAAAATTCTTTTCGTTACTCCAAGATCAACTTTTAATGTTCTAAGGTCTCGATTATTAATCCCAATCAGATCGGCATTACTATTGATGGCAGACTGGAATTCATCTTCGTTATGGGTTTCTAACAAAACTTCAAGATTTTTTGTCTGCGCTTGCGCAATCATTTCGTGGACATCATATTCGCAGTATTTTCTCTCGAAGAGGGCTTCTATTAGAAGAACAGCGTTGGCGCCGATTTTAGAAGCGGTTTCCAGTTGTGTAGAGCCGATGATTATGTCTTTCATAAGAATTGGAAGTTTCACTGCCTTCCGAACTTTGATGAGGGAAAACAGAGAACCTTTAAAATGTTTTGGCTCGGTCAGAACTGATATTCCCACGGCTCCACCTTTTTCCATGGCTCCTGCAACCTCCTCTGGGTTAAAGTTTTTTCTAATTGTGCCTAAGGAAGGGGAGGCGGCTTTAATTTCAGTGATGATTGGGATACGTTTGCTTTCAAGGATTGCCTTTTTCAAGCTAACAGAGGGGGTTGGGATCTGGGTTGAAACTTCATAATAACCCTCATTTATCGTCTCCTTTGCATCCCGTGCTAGCACATCAAGAAAATCAGCCATACTTCAACTCTAACTCCTCAAGCTTTGATAGGTCTCCATTAGAGATTTTGACTAATGTTTTCAGTTTTTTGTAGGCAGCACCACTGTCAATTGATTCGCGGGCTAGTTCCATCCCATAACTAAAATCTTCAGCTTTTCCGCCCACAACAATCCCTGCAACCCCGTTGACAAGCACTATTTCCCTTTTCGAATCGTTAATATCACAGCAACCATTCAGAATTTTGAAGGTAATCTCAGCACTTTCCTCTGGCGTAGTTCCTTTAATATCCTCAGGTTTAGCCAGCTTGACGCCGAAATCTTTTGGAACCGTTTCTACAGTTGTAACTTCATTTTCTCTCAACCATGAGATGAGTGTTTTGCCGATGGTGGAAATCTCGTCCAATCCATCTAGCCCATGGACGACCATCGCTTCCTCGCAACCAAGATTTTTTAAGGCATGGGCTAGAGGCTCTGTTAATGTGCGATCGTAAACGCCGAGCAGTTGAGCGCTGGCGCCTGCTGGATTCGTCAAAGGACCAAGAACGTTGAAAACCGTTCTGATGCCTAGCTCTCTCCTTGGCCCAATTGCGTACTTCATGGCTGGATGGAAGGCTGGAGCGAACATGAAACCTATACCCACTTTCTCAATAGCTTTCTCAACAGCCTCGGGTTCTAGGTTAAGGTTAAGGCCAAGTCTCTCCAAGACGTCGGCACTGCCACTCTTGCTGGTAACCGATCGATTTCCATGCTTAGCTACGACTACTCCAGCGCCAGCAACAACAAAAGCCGCCGTGGTGCTGATGTTGAAGGTTTTTATTTTATCTCCACCAGTTCCACAAGTGTCAACAAGCCGCCCCTTTACGCGGGGGTGAATTCGGCGACAATATTCTTTCATAACCTCCGTGAAGGCCGTGATCTCATTGACCGTCTCTCCCTTCATCCTCAAAGCTGTCAAGAATGCGGCGATCTGAGCACTTGTTGCTTCGCCAGACATAATTTCTTTCATAATTTCCCGCGATTCTTCGTAGGTTAGGTCGGTTCCACCAATCAGTTTTTGTATGCCTTCTTTGATCACATTTCGTCACCTGCCTTCGAGGAAATTCTTTATAACCAATTTTCCATCCTCGCACAATATAGATTCAGGATGGAACTGTACTCCTTCAATGGGATAGGCAACGTGACGGACGCCCATGATTTCTCCGTCGTCAAGGGATTCAGCGGTTATTTTGAGGCGTGAAGAAATAGAACTTCTATCTCCAACGAGCGAGTGATAACGTGTCGCTGTGAAAGGATTTTTTACGCCTTTAAAAACGCCTTTCCCATCATGTTTTATTAAGCTAGTTTTTCCGTGCATCAGTCTCTTTGCAGACACGATTTTTCCGCCGAAGGTGTGGATTATCCCCTGATGTCCGAGGCAAACTCCTAATGTAGGAATTTTGGGGCTCATGTGTTGCAGGATAGCTGAGCAGATTCCGAAATATTGTGTCTCTTCTGGTGTGCCGGGGCCGGGAGAAATGACTATTCTGTCGAGTTTAAGTTTCATCGCCTGTTTCAAAGTTATTTGGTCGTTTTTGTGGACAATGGTTTCTCCTCCAAGTTCTCCAATATATTGAACTAGGTTGTAGACGAAAGAGTCATAATTGTCGATGACTAGAACTTTCAAGCTGACTCATCTCCTGAAGCTTCTAGGGCCTTCATTAAGGCCTCTGCTTTATGCTCTGTTTCAAACCATTCCCTTTCTGGAACGGAATCTGCTACTATGCCCGCTCCTACTTGAATGTAGGCTTTGTCTTTATTGGCAACAAGAGTTCTAATGGTGATGGCGAAATCTGCGTTACCGTTGTAGGAAAAGTAGCCCACAGCCCCTGCATATGGTCCTCTTCTTGTCGGCTCAAGTTCCTCAATGATTTCCATTGCCCTAACCTTGGGTGCTCCTGAAACTGTGCCGGCTGGAAAAACTGCTCTTAACGCGTCGTAGCAGTCACATTCATCTCTAAGTTTACCTACCACCCGTGAAACTATATGTTGTACGTGGCTGTAACTGTGAACCTTCATAAATTCTGGAACGTGAACACTTCCAAAATTCGAAACCTTTCCAAGGTCATTTCTAGCCAAATCTACAAGCATTACGTGCTCGGCGCGTTCCTTAGGGTCTGACAGGAGTTCCTTGGCTAACTTTCTATTTTCGCTAGGCTTTTCCGCGCAGGGTCTTGTACCAGCTATTGGAAAAGTTTCTACAACCCGGTTGTCAACTCTTACGAGCATTTCAGGGCTAGACCCAACAATTTGTTGATCACCAACTTTCAGAAAGTACATGTATGGCGATGGATTTATCCTTCGAAGAGAACGATAAAAATCTATCAAATCGCCTCTAACGCGGAATTCGTAACGTTTTGAAAGGACAACTTGAAAGATGTCGCCGGAGGCTACGTATTCTTTTGCGTTTTCTACGGCTTTTTCAAAGTATTTTTTTGTAACGTTTACTTTTGGTTGCTTGTAAGATAAAGTTTCGAAATCGTCTGGCTCTTTCATTAGCCTACTCACTTCATCGAGACGGTTTTCGTTTGAATAATAATAGAACACTTGCTTTTTCCTATGGTCAAATACAATGCCGTCGTCAAAAATTCCCACATCAACATCAGGAAATCTTAAGTCGTCGGTGGTTGTGTCAGAAAGCCTTTCCCAGCAACGAACTGCGTCGTAAGAGATGTATCCAACAGCTCCGCCAACAAATCTGAGCTTTTTATGAGAAACTAATTGGTCTTTAAGAATTTCCTTAATTACGTGTAGCGGATCACTTGCTTTCTCGCTAATTTCTTCACCAGTTTTTTCGCTACGAGCTATGGCTTTTCCATTCTTTATCTTAATGGTTAAACTGGGGTTAAATCCTATAAAAGAATACTGCGCTAGCTTTCTAGGGCCCTCAACCGACTCAAGAATGTAGGTATTCTCGTGATGTTTGTAGAATTTCGAGAAAATTTCAAGAGGCGAACTTGCGAACGGAAGTTTTCTGAGCTTTAGCTGATAAGTAGGCTCAAGTAGCTTTTGTGCAACCGATGGCTCGTAGCCAAACGCCATACCCCATGTTTCAACGACTCCTAAGGCTCTAAAGTATGCCTCAACGTCTTATTTAAAGCTTTTGAGCACAAAAATGTACTTAGTTCTGTGCGATCGAGGTAGTTTATGACCAAACCATAAAATCAATAATAGGAGAGAGACGTGTAGTGTAGGAGACCTTCCAGGCCACGATTTGGGACTTTAAATTAGAAAAAGAGGGAAAAGTTGTTTTAGGCGATTGACAGTGTTTTCTACCAGGATTTTCCGTAGTTGTCATTGAAAAATGTCTAAGTCATGGCTGTCGACATCGCCGTCGCCATCGAGGTCGCCTAGGTCTTGTCCCGTGTAGTCGCTCCAGTGCCTGTTTCTCTACCTCCACATGTAAGAACCAAAAGTTTTAATAAAATATCAGATGCCATCATCATCTCAGGAGAATTACATATGGAGGGGCACTCTTACTTAAGAAGAAAAGTTGAATGTATTGAGGTTAGGGAGAAGAGCGTCTCTCAGCTTGTTTCTGAAATATAAAATTTTATACGGTGACCGTTGTTGGAAGTCGTTGAGGTTGCAGACAAATACCGCATCACCATTACGCGCTCAGTTAGAAAAGTCGTTCCTTTAAAAGTTGGACAAAAAGTGGCAATTGTTCCCTTTAGAGACAGGATTCTTGTGCAACCACTACCAGAAAATCCAGAAGAAAAGCTCTCCGAACTGACAAAGGAAGTTATTTTCGATAGAGAAACACGCAAAAAAGCATCCAAATATCTACTTTCTCAAGGCAAATAACGAAGGCGCCCAATACTTTATTTTTGCCAAAAATAGTGCAGTAGAACTGCTTTAGAACTGTGTTAAAAATGTGGGCCGGGATAGCTGACGTAGTTTCGTTTGGAAGTCTCGAAATTCGAAATTTTGCTTTAAAGTTTTAAATGATGCCAGTTAACTTTGCATTAAGGTCGTTGCCAATGAGCGTAGTTAGGGCATTTAATGGAACTAGGATTTTGCTTAGTGAGGAAAGGTGGAAGCACATTACTTTAAGACACCCAGAGTTAGAGGACAAGATGGCTAAAGTTTTGGCTGCTGTTGCAAATCCGGATGAAGTATATGTTGACCCTATAGAAGCGGTTCACGTATTGAAAAGACTGACTCATGAAATCTCTGATCATCTTGTAGTAATATATCGTAAAGAGGATGGAGAATGTTATATAAGAACGGCGTACTACACAAGTTCTAGAAGGAAAGAGAGGAGGTATAAGCGATTCAAAAGGTTGAAACCCTCTTAGACATTGACGTGAAAAAAGTCCTAGAGAAGTTAGAGAAAAAGTATAAACTAAAGTTGCCTCGCAAAGTCATTACGGTAGATTATGGAGATGATGTAGGAGACCTTTTCATTCGATTTAAACATGCAAAGCACATCGAAGGCGAACCAACCGAAGATGGGAAAATAATACTGCATTACGACGAAAAAGAAAATATCGCTGCTATAGAAATTCTGGACATAACAGCAATCTAATGCCCTTTTAAGAAACTGCGTAGGATACTCAACGTCTCAGAACCTTTTGAAACTGATTTCGAGATATACAAACGTTCAAACAAAATGTTATAGTATTGCTGTAACCAAAACGACAGAATAAGCCTGTTTTCGCAAAAGTAGCGCAGTAGAGCTGTGTTAAAAATGTGGGCCGGGAGAGATTTGAACTCTCGACCTTTCCCGTGAGTTCTCGTCATTTCGGTTATCAGCCGAACGCTCTTTCTGGCCATCAAAGGATGGAAACCATGCTGAGCTACCGGCCCACAAACAATCATAAATGCTACATTTATTAAAGGATTTTCTCATTGTCCCGACCGCTAACCCAGGTACCTGCTCACGTATAGTTTCTGAAAGAAAATCCTTTAATCATTTGCTCGACATTTTATTTCGGGGCCCGTTGCCTAGCCAGGATTAAGGCGTCGAGCCGTCTGATGGAAGGGCGCGTAAGCCTTCGGAGCCGGAGATCCGGGGTTCAAATCCCCGCGGGCCCGCCACAAGATATTCATGAATAAATTACCCTTTGTAGAGTATCGCTATACTTGTAATAACGAATATAGAGTATTAATTTATAATGTATAAATGGTGATGAATGCTAATTTAACCATTTATGTCGTCGGAGGTCGAGCGATGTCAAAACTAGGACGAAGGGAATACTACTTTTTCAACATAAGCGATAAGAATGTTGAAAGCTTGATAGACACAATTAAATCAACCTTCACTCCTCCTCGCAAATATAGCGTAGATGTTTACCAAGGGAAATACGGGTTAAATGTAATCATCGAAATATCAGGACCTAACGAAGGAAAAATAAAAAAGATCGATTTAGAAAACATCTGCTAAGGTCTTGGAAATATGCGAAAGAAGGAGTATCGGAGCCCACGTAATGGAACCATTGGAAATCATCTAAAATATAATGGAGGCGATTTCTTGATTTCAGCGTACATATTGGCAAAGGTAGAAACCGGGAAAAGATAGACAAGTACTCAGAGACATTAGCAAGATTCCTGGAGTAAATAAAGCTAGCATGACCTTTGGAACATACGATTTATGCATCGAAGTTAGTTTCGAAACTATGGAAAAACTTACGAATTTATATTTGAACTTNAAGGGAGGCTGCCTTGGATGAATTTGACAAGCGGCGGTACACAGTTGTAGGTGACATGGCTTTGAAAACGGTTGAGCAGGCTATCGAGGCTGTTGCTTCTAGAGAGGGAAAACATTTCCATGTAAGCCCTAGGATGGCTCATGCTTTGAGGGTGAAGTGGGCTAAGGAGAATTTTCCTGAAATCTCGGCGGATCTGGACATTGTCTGGAGCGCTTATGGTGACCTAGGTTATGACGGGTTGGATGGGAATAGGGCGAGGGAGGCTGTTGAGGCTATGGAGAGGATTGTTGATGAAATTGAGAGGCGAAGTGGAATTCGATTTAGATAGGCTAGTGAAGGCCATAGTGGGCGTTGAGGGTGTTGTGGCTGTCATTTTGTTTGGTAGCAGGGTTAGAGGCGACTATGATGAGTATTCTGACTATGACATGCTCGTTGTCTTTGAAAATGACGAGGTTATGTGGAGAAATCGCCGGAAAATGTTCGAGAACGTTGGAAGGCTGGGCTTGTTCACTCAAGTTTTGACGAGGAGTATAAGGGAATTGGCTGAAGAAACTGAGCAAACTTTTCTTCAGAACGTTCTTAGACATGGGGTTCTCCTCTATCTACGCTATCCATTTCAAGCTCCAGCCTTCTCTCAAAACCTCAGGCCCATGGCAATAGTCAGCTATAGTTTGAAGGGACTGCCGCACAAGGAAAAAGTGAGGGTTATCTACCGCCTGTTAGGCAAGAGAACTAAAAAGCACGTTTCGGTGGGGATTGTGGAAGAAAACGGGGGAATAAAGCTTGGTGATGGGTGTTTCATGATTCCCTTGGAAGGTCTTGAAGCCGTAACGCGTGTTATGAATGAGCATAACGTTCGGTTCAGAATCATGAGGATATATTCGCCGGGGGTAGTTGGCGAGACTGTTTGGTTGCCATAGCTTGAGGGTTGAAACGTATTAACCGTTTTTTGGTTGTTCAATATGAGTGGGATAGTGAAGTTTTTGGGAATAAGTAGAAAGAAGAAGCAGTAGGCACACTTCACAAACAAATACCTTTAAGTATAATTTATCTTAATCACAACATCGGTGGAACAGTAATGAAGGAAGCGGTTATCCTAGCCGGAGGGGAAGGGTGGAGACTGAAACCAGCCACATGGGTGCCAAAGCCTCTGCTAAAAATAAACAAGCAAACCCTAATAGACCATCAAATAGGCTGGCTTCAAAACCACGGCTTCGAAAACATAATCATAGCATCCGATAGAGGAGACCTTACAAAACGACCTATCACGTACTCCCTAGAAAAAAACATTCTAGGAACGGGAGGAGCAACCAGAAAAGCCTTCAACCAAATCCAAGGAGACGTAGCCTACGTCATGAACGTGGACGACATCGTCTTTTACGATCCCAACGAACTCTTCGACTACGCAGGGAAAGGAGCAGGAATCCTCCTAGCCAAACCAACTTTACCCTTTGGCATGGTGACCCTCCAAAACGGGATAAACGTCATCAGATTTCAGCATAGGTCAACCCTAGACTTCTACGTTAACGTCGGTCACTACGTGTTCAAGAGAGCAGTGGTGGAAAAATATTTTCCAGAAAAAGGCGACCTTGAATTCACCACTATGCAAAGATTGGCAGACAAAAAGATGCTTCAGGGATACACCTACCACGGAATGTGGTTCATCCTAAACACCATGAAAGACCTCATCCAGGTCAGAACATTCTTCAAATCCTAACTAACGCGGCTTCTCGGAAGAAGCCCACAAACACTGGAAGTAATCGTTTCTGAAAACCAAAATATCTCTTCTGGCCGTGTTAAGTTGAAATTCATAAGAACGCTCATGGGCGCGCGCATGTTCTAGGCAAAATTGACGAGCTCTCGAATGGAGAACTGATTCATGAAATATCTTGATTTGAGGTTGCACGTTGCATGATGAAGAAGAGGTGGTAAGTGGGATGGAAGAGACTGCGGCTCAATTCAAAGAAATAGTACGACAAAAGGGTTTCAGAAATCTAGCAGAGGAATGGCAGGGTTTCTCATCCAAGCTGTCCGCTTCGGAAAGACAGCAAATAGTGATTGACCTTTCCAAGGATAATCCTTGGACTTGGGAACCAGTCCTCGACAACTTTCTCTCCACAGAAGATGTCGAGTTGTGTCTGCCTATACTGAGCAACATTGCTGAAAGAACCGGACTCGGGATACGCCTTCTTAGTTTCAGAGAGAGATGCTCTGAAGATGTGAAGTTCGCAGGAGAGTGCATGTCCCATTTGAACAAGATTGGAAGCGAGAACTCGCTTGGTCTCAGTAGCATCGTCCTTGCCTACAGCTTGAGCAAGAATGAGAACCGTTGGAGAATCTTAAAGGATAAGGTTACTAATGCCTCTCCGGCTATCCGATACAATTCGCTCTTAGCAAGTCGAATCTTAATTAATATGAAAATCTTGCCAGGCTTAGAGTTTTTGAAGACAGTTCATGAATTGGGAACTAAGGAAATGGAGACAAGGGTCAACGAAGAACTCGCCTGGATTTCAATTTTAACGTATGATCTGATGCCCGATGCTGCAAGAAACACTCTTGTTCGTCTCTTGAGATCGCGTAATCTTGCGGTAGCTTATGAAATGCTTAAGGCTCTATCATACAAGAACAACGTGCCTACTGCATTACGCTTTAAGTTCCTGAGAACCTTGTCAGAAGTTAAAGATCCTAACATTGAAGAACAAATTGCTTGGTGTATCGCGACGTTCGGACACACTGATTTACCTACCTCTATGGATATCTTGAGGAAGATTGCAGCTAGGAATCATTACTCTATTTCTGGAGGTCGGTCATGGGCCTTTCAACAGCTCGGAAAAAAGCGCGAACAGTGCCTTCAAGTCATCAAGTCTTGGGCGAGTGAAAAGCTCGATAATATTGAGAGATACAAACTGCATCGCTTCTTTCTTCCAGAAGTGCTTATGGAATTGACAATAGGAGACCGAGACGCCTTAGTTGGCGCGATAGAAGACCTTTCAGCATCAGAGTCGAATGATAATCTGGTAATTGCCACTATTCAAGAATACGTGAGGGATGTGCCTACAGAGCGGTGGGTACCAAAGGACCCAAACGATGAAAAGAGACTGGACCGATGTGTCGCTATACTTAAGAAAATTGCAATTCGATCTGGAAAACCTTCGGAAAAGTTTCCCCGTGTAAAAGAGAAGCTGTTCCAATGTGGGCAAATCATCGAGCTTATTCAGAGCATCGAGCACAAGCCTCAGCCCAAGCTTGTAAAGGAGGGTCTGGAATTATTTACCAATCTCAAACGTTTTATTTCAGTCTCTGTCGATGAGGAACAAGTTAGGGAGCCTCCTCCATTGCCTCTGTTCTTCTTACTTGGATCTGATAGATGTACCTACAAAGAATATGTTGAAAGATTGGACGCTGCAAGAAAGGAGGAAGATCGGAACCGGCAAATCGTGTTGACTTATCGGGCAAGGGACGCGCTCGCTCGTTTTGGAATTCTTACACATCTCGACAATTGTCTTGCGCGGATAGAAGAAACCGAAACTGGTACCAAAGAGCTACGTGCTAAACTGTTGCATGAAAAAGAAGCCCAATTCCAATCCGCTGTGAGCGAGATTGAGGTCATCGGAAGATTACGACCCCATCTGCCATTGACAATTTCTGAAGTAGCTCCAACTACCGGTGGTGCTGAAACTCCAAAAAGGCCGGACATCGGAATCGAGGTTCTAGGATCGCCAATCCACATTGAGGTCATCACCCCAGGAATGGCCGCAGTATTGCGCTATCTAGGGGGTGGAAGTATACCAAACAGGCTGGTGGGTATGATTCTGAGCGAGTTTAATAAGCATCTCAAGGGACTTGCAGATGACCGTGAAGCTCTGATAGTAGTTGATGTATCCCATTCTGAGATAGACTACTTGTCTGCCGACTCAGCCATGTCAGGGAGTCTCGCACTTAGCATGATATGGGACACTGAAAAAGGACAAGCCGTTGCCGAATACCCTACACGAGGTAAGGATGCAATTTCTATTATAGAGCCAGCCACAAGGAAGATTCTTGGATTAATTGTCTACAAAAAGACCTTGACTAAAGAGGGATGTGTCATACTCCGAGGCAAATTCATCCCGAATCCGCTCTCTGCAAAAAGCAAGAAGATTTTGGCGTGTAAGATTATTAGGGACACCTTTCTGGATTTAGTTGATTAGTGTGTAATATCATACGCGCATAAGTGGCCATTAATTCTTTCCCGGCTTATTTCTTTGAATTGGCTTGGCTGACATGATGCCGTGGTGTGGGCCCCCCATCCCAGCTGGTAGCTTCTACGCTCGGTCTTCCCCACCCTGGCTCCCCTGTCGCTTATGCCGCCCTTCCTTCCACGCCTCGAGTAGGTCTTCATGAAGCTGCTGTCCTTGCTGAGCTTGACGGTCTCCTCTGGGTCGATTATGTCCATCCTGAAGTAGTCTCTAGCAAATTTCACCAAACCCATATGATTCGACCAAATAACCAAACTAGGCTTACCTTCTCCAAGAAACAACAAAGCTTCTCTGCTGTCCACGATGACACCTCCACCAAACACGCCATCCCGAACCTAACCTCCCCAACACCAACTATCTTCTTAAAATCCAGCAAACGGCTTAACATCGATACACCCCTCTCCAAGGAATTCAAGGTTTCATAAACCTTCGAGTAAGAACCCTTCCATGCTCGCTGACCTCACTTGAGTCAGGCACCGTGTTCAAGTAAAGATAAATCGCTCGAGTCTCGTATTCGGTCAACCCAACCTCACGCAAAACTTTCCTCGCTTCCTCACTGAAAGGCGCAGTCAGCCCTTCTCACCTATGAAACGTTTGGAAACCTTCTTATACGTTGTATAACAAGCCTAAATTTATTACACCTTCCAGTGGTGTCAAATTGCAGGTTATTAAAGAAACGAAGACCATATGCCCGGAATGCTTCAAAGTCCTAGATGCAACAATCTTCGAAAAAGACAATACGGTTTATATAAAAAAGGAATGTCCAGAACACGGAAAGTTTCAAGACATTTACTGGTCAGACTATGAACAATACCAGCGAGCCGAGCAGTTCAGACACAACGGCGACGGACTGCGAAACCCCCGCACCACGACGAAATTGGACTGCCCCTTAGATTGCGGCATCTGCCCCCAACACAAGTCCCACACAGCCCTCGCCATCATCGACGTAACAAACCGATGCAACCTGAGGTGTCCGGTCTGCTTCGCCAACGCAGCCGCCGCTGGATACGTCTACGAACCTTCAAAAGAAGAAATCTTGGGAATGCTTCAAAATCTTAGGCGTAACGATCCTGTGCCCCCGCCAGCAATACAGTTCTCTGGCGGAGAGCCAACAATTCGAGAAGACCTCCTCGAGCTTATAAGAGCGGCAAAGGAACTTGGATTTCATCATGTAGAAGTCAACACGAACGGACTCCGCCTCGCCCAAAGCGTGGACTATTGTCGTGGTTTGATGGAAGCTGGCATGAGCACGTTGTATTTGCAGTTTGACGGTCTAACCCCAGACGTTCACAAGTTCACGCGGGGAGCCGATCTCCTTGACTTGAAAATGAAGGCTATTGAAAACTGTCGTGAAGCAGGACTAGAGAGCATAGTTTTGGTGGTCACGTTGGTTAAGGGAGTCAACGACCATCAGATCGGAGACATCATTCGATTCGCTGTTCGAAACTTCGATTTAGTTCGATGTGTAAACTTTCAACCAGTATCTCTGTGCGGCAGACTCCCTGAACAAGAGAGGGAAAAAATGCGTATAACCATCCCAGACTTCATGAAGCTCTGCGAAGAACAAACAGACAGAAAAATAAAGGTTTCCGACTTCTACCCGGTGCCCACCGTCGTTCCTATTTCCAGAGCAGTTGGCGCCCTAAAGAACAAACGCTACGTGGAGTTCACAGCCCACCCTCACTGCGGCATGGCAACCTACGTCTTCGCTGAAAAGGGAGAAATGGTTCCAATCACCCGCTACGGCAATGTTGAAAAATTCATGAAAACGATGGAGAAGGTCTACGGAGAAGCCATGAAGGGCCACAGTAGAAGAGCAAAGTTGCGCTTGATAGGTGCCCTTCGCCACATTAAGTTTGGTTTGTTGAGAAAGTACATTCTACCCATTCTGAGAACAGGTTCCTACGAATCCTTGGGCAAACTCCACAGGAAGATGCTTATGGTTTCTTCTATGCACTTCATGGACCCCTACAATTTCGACCTGGAAAGAGTTCAGCGGTGCTGCATACACTATGCCGTGCCAGACGGCAGAATCATTCCGTTTTGCACCATGAACTCCATTCACAGACCCAAGGTCGAGGAAAGACTTGGCGTTCCACTAAAAGAGTGGCAGAAGAAGCACAAGGCAGAAATCAGCGTAGTAGCATAGCAGAAAGACTTTGGAACAGTTTTGCTTAGGCTTAGATAGGATAGGCACCGCAAGTTCGGCAATAGGTTGAGTTTCTCGTAACGTTCGAGTTGCACTGAGGACAGAGTCTTCTGTTTGGATCGGTGGGATGCGGGACGCCTACGACTGACCTGTAAATCTCGTAATAGAAGAGTTGTTCCTTGCTCCGGATTATCACTTTGTCTTTCTCAAGATACTTGCTCCTTTTCTCCTTGAACTCCACGTCAGCAATGTTCCGGTCAAAAACGCTTGGAAGCACTGTAGTCCCTGAACCCTGCTCAATGGGCATCTTAACTCTCCACACGACTTCCTCGGGCAAGATGTTTTCGAAAGCCTTGCGAACGATCCATTTGCCCCACACGTTTCCCTTCTCAGCTTTAACCTTGTATCCAGAATCAAGTTTCATGGCGAACGCTTTGAAGTTTGGATCAAGGTATGGAAGTTTTGCTTCAATCTCTAGAGTCTTCGCCAACGGGATAGACGAGAACGACATCGCCTCCCACAGTTTCTTCAACTCCAAGTCCAGCTTTTCTTTTTCTAGATTGAAGAGAAAGCTGTATCCAGCGAACAGTTCATCGCATCCGTCTCCCGTCATAACCGTGTTTATCCTCTTCTCTTTTGCCATCTTTAAGCCAATCAGTATCGCCGCGCTGTTGCGTACTTCCATGGGATCGAAAGACTTCCTCGTCCTCACAACCGTCCGAAAGGCGTCATACAATTCGTCTTCATCAAAGTAGTGAACAAAGTTTGTGAGATGTAAACGGTTAGCCATCAAAGTTGCATATTTGACATCCGGGGCTGGGAACCCTTGAAAGGCAACTGTAAACGTCTCCAACAAGGTAAATTTTGACGCAACTACAGCCAAAACGCTAGTATCTAACCCGCCGGAAAGCAGAATGCCCTCAGCCAGATTCTTTTTTACCGCCTCTTCTAACAAAGATCGAAGTTCAAAGCAGATTTTCTCGATACGAGTATTCACGATCAATCAGCTCTTCCCACGTATTTTCTTGTCACATAGTTTCCCTGCATCCCTTCTATCACCTTAAGCATAACTCGAAGATAAAGAGCCTGTTTTGGAATACCCCAACTTAGTCTCATGCGCGGGGGAAAGCCTATAAGGAACAGCCCTCTTCAAAACTTTTGGAGATAAAAACATGGGTGGAAAGAAGAAACTCACCCTCAAGCAAATGGAAAGGATACAAGCGAGAAGGAATCGGGAGCGAAAAGAACGTAAATCTGGTGGATCAACTCCTGAAAAGAAAAGCGCTGGAATAATTCCACCAGACCTCGAGAGCAAAAAAGTTATCGGCGAACTGAAAAAAATAAGGGCTCTCACGCCCTACGCGGTAGCCACACGTTTCGATCTACGTCTAAGCGTGGCAAAGGATTTCCTTGAGGAGTTAGAGCGGCGAGGAATCGTAGAGTACATTTCTGGAAGCAAAAACCTAAAGATATACAGGCCTCTAGACTAGCTTCATTTTCTTAACTTTACACCTAGATTGACTGATGATGGGATAGAATAAAGAATGAGGTTCCCCAAAAGAGTCTACACCGTTGAAGAGGTGAAAAGGGCTAGAGAGCTCATAGCAAAAGGCCACAAACATCGTCTAAAAGTGGTTGGAAGCCCGGATTTCAGGAGTAGGGCAAGAGAAGCTTTAAAACTGATAAAGACGGCCAAATACTACGATTTCCTACAAACCTACATTAAACGAATCCGCGAAATCGACGGTTTGAGTCAGCTTCGTGAAGCGGAAGCCGCCATATGGGCAAACAGGTACGCGGTTGCTGATCCAGTTGAAGCCGCTGGCTTCTTTATACAGAAGGCGCAAGAGATGAAAGGCTTCATAGAGGGCGAACTTTACTACGACAAGGGGGAGATTAAGGCAGTGGAAAAACGCATCGAATTCTTGGAGACGTTGAGAGACAGAAGCAAAAATGAGGCCGTAAAGAAGAAATGTGAAGAAAATTTGGAAAGATGGGCTGAACTCACGTTCCCTTAACGTATGGAGAGAGATACCCCGCAATTCCTCTTTTTCTGTTTTTTGCACGCGCGGCTACTGTGATGTAACGTGCTTTCTGTTATCTTTCAGAGGAAAATAAAGACTATGTTTATTTATTAAGGTACGCCATTTTACTTGGTGCAAGGATTGGAGAAATTGCTGGAAGCTGAACGTTGGATGATGCAATCTCTCAGAGACTTAAAGGCGGCAAAGGATAGTTTGTCTAACGGAAACTATGAATGGGCATGCTTTCAAGCGCAACAGTCCGCTGAAAAGGCCCTTAAAGCGCTGGTTTATGCCAACGGCCGCTCAATTTGGGGCCACATGATAGTAGAGTTACTAGGTTCACTTAAGGATCTTTATAGCGTTAACGAGCTATTGGATAGGGCTAGACTGCTGGATCGCCATTATATTCCATCGCGTTATCCCAACGTGTACGAAAGCGGATATCCTGGGATGTTTTATGATCGCAAAACAGCTGAGGAAGCGATAGCTACGTGTGAGGGATTTATGAAATGGGTGAAAGTGGAGTTAAAGAAGCTTGGCTTAAGCGTCCAGAGTTAAAAACTTTCTTGGACACAATTCTGAAAGAATTTGCGCCTGTGTCTGTTATACTTTACGGCTCTACATCGGTAGGCGGGGAAGGGGCGTGGAGCGATATAGACATTTTAGTGATCAGCGAAAAGTTTAGCGGGATGAAGCCTCATGAAAAAATCGGGGCGCTTTTGGAGTTTAAGGCTGGAAGAGTGGAAGCCTTGGGCTATACGCCAGAGGAGTTTTTGAGCATGGTAAAGAAAATGAACCCTTTGGCCTTGGATGCCGCAGTTCGTGGGCTTCCCCTTTACGGTGAAGGCTTCTTCAATAAAGCGAGAGAGCTGGTGAAGCAACTCAAAATCGAAAAAAGGGGGAAAATGTGGATAAAGAAAGAGCAGTGAAGCGGAAAGATCTTCTAAAGAAGTCTCACGCAGCGCGCGCTATGGACGCTACCGAGGCAGTTTGAACATGACGAAGACTTCCTTCAGAAGATTGTAATAAACTGGTTCAAATTCTATACCAAGCCTACTGGAGATCATATTACATCCTTTATCGCGAAAGCCGTAAGGCTAGATACATTCCTAATTACCATAAACGAACTAGGATAAATGCTCTTCAGAAACGCATAACTGGTGCTTTGAACTTATTTAAGAAAATTCCGTAGCAGGCTTTGCTTAACAACCTAAAAAAGTTGATGATGTGCAAGGGGCTTACATCTCGTTCATTATCAGAGAGATCTTCAAAGCCTGTTCGATGAGGATGCACCCGGAAAATAAAAAAGGGGAAATTGCAGGGGATAATAGGTTTCGGGGAGTTTACCCCCGATTTCTCTTTTTTATGGTCTCCCCCAAGCGCATCTTGGGCATTAAGTATAACCCATGAGCTTTTTTAACTCGCTTACTGCTTGAGGCAAAACATCCCCTATTTTTTATTAAATCTCAGATGGCAGATATGATCGAAAGGAGTTTCGCCCTTATTGATTATTACCAGTTTTGCTCCAGCCCTTAGGGCTTCTCTTGGCATATAAGCTGCAGGGGTTACTACCAGACTTGATCCAGCTACTATAAAGAGATCGGATTTCCTTGAATATGATAATTCTAGATCTTTCCTTGGCAAGGGTTGACCAAAATTGACTACGCTAGAAACAAGCTTTCCTCCACAATGTGGGCATCTCTTTAAATTTGAAGAAGCGTCTGTTTTAGTCTCGCAAGCTTTCACACCTCAGCTTAGCGATGTTCCCGTGAAGCTCAGCTAAAAGTTCTGGATTAATTCCTGATTTTAAATGGAGATTATCTACATTCTGGGAAATAAGAAATTTTAACTTTCCCAGATTTTGCAGCTCCACAATAGCTAAGTGTCCCTTATTCGGCTGAACTGAATCCCAAGCGGGCATGGATTTAGGAGGAAGTCCCTTATCCATCCGAGTCCAAATTCCATTCGGGCCTCTGAAATCAGGAAGTCCGGATTCGGTGCTGATTCCAGCCCCGGTGAAAACTACCAAATATCTTGCCTCAAACATCCATTGAGCCAATGTGTTAATCTTTCTCTCTAAATCCGACTCCATTTTTAGTCACTTTTTGATGTTCTATCTCTTCTCTCTTCAGCTACATGCACGCGCAGTTTTAACTGTAAGTTTTTACAAATTCTTCAATCGCTTTAAAGTATTGCTTCTTTCCCACAATCATCAAATCGTTATGATCAGCGTTAGGAATTATTACCAAGCATTTATCTTTTGCTGTAGAATTGTTGTATAGTTCTTTTCCTTCCTCCAGTGGAACGAGTGTATCGTACTCGGCATGGATAATTAAAGTTGGTTTAGAAATTGACCGTAATTTTACTTTATTTAGGAATCTGCTGTTGTCACTCCAGATTGGATGATTGGATGGAATTAAAGAACTAAAGAAGTGCCTGAAATTGTTGGCTGGGCTACTTTCGATTATTAATCCTTGGATATTATTTTGATGGTGATAAGCCACTTCGATAGCTGGAACACTCCCAAGGGATCGTCCCATAACGAAAAAACTTTTCCTTGAACCATACTCCTCGACTATTTTAATAAATTGCTTAAAAATTTGATGAGAGTCTTTAATCGTGTTAGTTATAGTTGGTCTGCCGTCGCTAAAACCATACCCATGATAGTCTGCAACGAATAGGTTGATCCCAATTTCATTGTAAAACGGTGCAGACCAATCATAATCGTCTACGATCTCACCGTTACCATGAAAGTAAAGCAAGGAAGGATAATCTAACCCCCTCGTATAGAAGCGGCACCCAATTCTAATTTCTTCCTCAACTTCTATAAGGTGGTTTTTGCATTGGGTTTAGAAGGTTTAAGGTAGTAACTTTTTCGTGGACAAAAAATAACTCCTAATATCTCTGGTCGATCTAGCAATGAAAAATCAACATTATTGTATGCCATTTTGCCCTTCACCATGAGGGTAAATCAATTCTCAATTTTTAAAGTTCACTATGTTATTTGCGTTATTCATCTCTTATAGACTCCTCCATAATTTTTTGTGTGTGCGCATTTGTGGGTAGCCCCTCTATTTGGGGTCAAATATGGTCTATTTTGAGTGATGTTGGCTTTTTCGTGGGACTGGTCTGGGTGAGGGGTTTAGTTTTCAACCCATAGGCGTAGGTGTGGTGTAGCTGGTGAGCCTTGCATAGGCGAGGCGATGTTAGAAAGGTCTCTCAGCGTTGAACAGAAGAAATTCTGACCGAAAAAGTTCCTAGCAGAGATTCTTGCGCACGCGTTCCTGAATTATTCATTTCGTGTAGCTTTCAATGGATTTTCTGAGTGCGTCTACGGCTAGGCGGGCGCAGTGGACTTTTGGTCCTGGAAGATTTTCTAAATCTTCGATCACATCCTGCTCC
>LIHK01000012.1 GCA_001399795.1 Candidatus Bathyarchaeota archaeon BA2
CGTCAAATCAGCCTAGACGGTTGCTATAAGCGCTATTGCTGTGCTGTTACTGCCGAAGGAGGAAGCCACCGAAGATGTGGGGTACTAAAACCCTTCGCTCCCTAGAATGGGCCAGAAATCTTGGTAGAGGTAGGCGTCTGATTCTGGCGTCCCTCACATCGGCAGTTCTTATAATTTCAACTATTTTTGTAGGAACTTTCCTTTAACCGCCCGAAGTGATCCCGACGGCAGTTCCAGCTCCAATCCGTTACTGAACCCGGATTTACATCACTTCGACCTAGTTCCACGAAGCGTAGTTGAACCAACATTAGGCAGTCAATGGCATGGGCTTTACCAAGACTCTGTCCAGTGCAGGAATATAGCCTAAGTAAATGGTTAGATAGAAAATAATCAGTTGACACTGTCCCTTGAACTTTCCACCTTTTATAATTGTAAATCATAGGGCTGAGTGTTAAAGGTTCTTTGCATTTACGATTTATGTTCCTGCACCCCTAATCTTTTTTAGCTCCTCTTCCCGAAGTTTTCTTTTAAAGATTTTCTCAGTTACGGTTAGAGGCAAATCCTTTCTAAACTCTACAAACTTTGGCACAGCGTATGGTGGAAGTTTCTCCCTGCAATGCTTGATTATGTCATCAGCAGTCACTTTGCCTTCATACTCTTTCTTTAACTTTATGAAAGCCTTTATTCTTTCGCTGCCTGGGCGGTCTGGATCTGGAACCCCAATAGCCCCTCCCATTTCAACTGCTGGATGCTCGAACAAAACATCATCAACAACTCTTGAGTAAACTTTCATCCCTGATACGTTAATCATATCCTTTGTACGATCAACGATGTAGAAATAGCCATCTTCATCCATTTTAGCAATATCGCCCGTGTAGAGCCATCCATCTCTTAAACCCTTCTCAGGAGTTGGCCAATAGCCCTTCATAAGCTGTGGACCACGGATTATCAACTCCCCAAGCTCCCCAAAAGGAACATCTTTAGTGCCGGTCTCAAGATCAACTATTCTACATTCTGTGTCTGGAACTGGAACGCCGATAGATCCTTTTTTAAGAACCGTATCGAATCCTAAGAACCTTTCTACGTATGAGAGGTTCACATGAGTCACAGGACTCGTTTCTGTTAGTCCGTAGCCTTCCACAATTGAACTACCAGCTTTCTCTTCATATTTATCAGCGACTTCTGGTGGAAGAGGAGCGGCACCGGAAACGCCCATAATTCTAGCATCTTTAATCTTCTCTGGAGCCATTCGCATGAATTGTGTAGGGACACCTATATTCAATAGGGGGGAGTGTTCTTCCATTAGTTTTATAATCATTTCACTATCTCTTGGATATGGGACTAGGAGCACATTGAGACTCAAATAAATGGCGGTATGCATGGCCCAGTGCCCATATTGATGGAAAAATGGAAGAGCCAAAAGCACAGAAGAGTTCCCCCTAATAGTATCCACCAAACCACCATAGAAGAGCGGTATTACCTGTAATACGTTAGCAACCATATTGTAATGGGTTAGCATGACACCCTTAGGCAGCCCAGTTGCCCCTCCAGTAAACGGCACTTCTGCCAGATCTTCCACTGGGTTGATTTCGATTTTCGGTGGGTTAGGTTCATACTGTGCTATCAAATCTACCAGCTGATGTGTGCCAGAAACTTCCTCACGCACTGTTTCTTCCGGTGAATAGTCTTTAAGCGATGTAATGATTATGTTCTTAAGCTTTGTCTTATCCTTTATCGAGTTAACAAGATCAAGGGATGTGTCGAGGCAGATAATTGTCTCAGTCCCGGATTCCCCAACTTCATACTCTAGATCAGGGGCCTTGTGCAGTAGACTGCACGGAACGTTTGCTGCACCAGTTTTTAATATGGCGTAATCGCTGATGACAAATTGTGGACTATTCGGAAGAATTGTAGCAACTCTATCCCCTTTCTTTACACCTAGATCAGCAAGAGCCGTTGCAAGCTTATCCACTTGGAGCTTTAATTCTCCGTAGGTCGCTTTGCTTCCTAAATAAATGTACGCCAGGCTGTTGGGAAAATTCTTTGCTGATTCATCTAAGAACTCGAAAAGGGGCACCTTGGGATATGGCTCAAGGGTCTTTTTAAGCCCCATTGTTTCATAATTTTTTAGCCAAGGTTTATCGGAATATTTTTTAGCCATCTTATCACCATTAGGGCTTATCGCGCTTTTCAACATGTGTAAAGCGAAAGCGGATCTATATAGTTTCGACGTTGCATCTTCATTTCTTAGGGAACTTTTCATCAAAGAATTCTGCTTTTACAGTGGCGGATATTCTGGCCATTATTGTAGCACCTTTTACATACTTCATTATTTTGCTCATGTCGCCTTTAAGTTTGAACTGTCCACTCAGGAGGCCTCGAACAGGGTCTAACTGACCTTTGACTATCTTCTTCCAGTTTTCGTAAGGTCCTGACATAATGAATCCCACTTCCACTTCGTCTACACTCTTAAGGAGACCGACGCCTTCGCATTTACCATCTTTCAGCTTGGCATGAGCGTAAGCAGTTCCACCCTGCTGACTGACCTGCCCCATTTGCTCTGCTAGACTTATTGCCAGATCCTTTGACATAGCCTTCATCACAGCCTCAACATCTATATTATCTATCGGGATACCTTCAACCTGAAAGATAAAGTCACCGTTCCATCCCACGCCCCAGCCCTTTCCTGCTTCTTCGAGTTCTTTGCTCGCATTCAACGCCTTGCAATATTCCTTCATCCATTCCATGCTTGGAAACGGAACCACATCAACCATAATATTAACCTCGCATCTTCTAAAAGAAGCTATTAGACGTATAAAAGATTTTTGAAACCTTAACAGAGGAGCTACGAGAGGGGAGACACGCAGAAAATCAACATCTTAAAACATGAAAAACCCAAATTTTACATCCGCAAACACTTTTTTACACATAAATGATCTGGAAATAAGTGAGGTACCTTTCTATGCGTAACGATAAGGTTCTGGGCAACTGCCTAAAACTATTATAGGAAAACCTTGGCGCAAGGCATTGAGAGAAGAGAAAAGGAAGGGGGGTAGTGGACTGGGAAACGGTATCATAAAGCTTATTATACAGTATGCAGAAGTTTAATGCTCCAATAATTGAAAATGGGAGAGGTAATAACATTGGATTTTGAATTCACAGAAGACGAAAAGATGTTCAGGGATAGTATCCGAGATTTCTTGGAAAAAGAGTTTGTTCCAATAGCTGACGAAAGAGATAAGAAAGGTCCCATGACGAAAGAAGAAGCAATAGATGTGATGAAGAAGTTCAAGAAGATTGGTGTCGCCCTTGATCCAGAAAGTACGAAGGCACTATTTGCTGAGGATCCTGTAATATTCGGAATAGTGTCGGAAGAAATGGGTAGAGTGTGGGCAAGTTTATTGCCACTATTCGGCATGAGTGCGCTTCCAGCAATATTTGCTCCACTAGCATCTGATGAGACGAAAGACAGATTAATGCCCAAGTTGGAGAGGGCAGAATTCATAGGATGTTTCGCCGAAACAGAACCAGAAGCGGGATGTGACACTTCGGACATTAAAACTACAGCTAAATTAGAAGGGGATCATTATATTATTAATGGTAACAAAACTTGGATAAGCAATGGAACGATCGCAGATGTAGCTCTTGTCGGTGCAAAAGATCTAAGCACCGGAGTAGAGTCTTTCTTCTTAGTAGAGAAAGATGTGTCACCGTTTGACACAAACGAATTACATAAGATAGGTTGGAAGGCTAACCCTACTGCAGAGATGTTTTTTGAAAATTGTAAAGCTGCAAAAGAGAATGAAATGAGTGCTATGATGGGTAAAGCTTTCTCGGATCCTAAACTGATGGAGCTTTTGCCACTATCACCGGGAATGATGAACTTGCTCGGTCAAATGTCACCATTTACAGCACTTATGACGTTGCCAAGGGCTGGTATGGGATTGGCGTCTATTGGAATAGCCCAAGCAGCTTTCGACGCTTCGGTGAAGTATGCTAAGGAAAGGGTGCAGTTTGGTAAGCCTATTGGTAAATTCCAGCTGATCCAGGAAATGCTTTACAACATGAATGTTTTGATAGAGACTGGAAGGCTTCTCGGGTATAAGGCTATAGATGCTATTAATAAGGGTAGCCGAGAGGCTAGAAGGCTTTCGTCGATGGCTAAAGTATATGGAGGCGAAGCTGCTGTTAAGGTTACGTATGATGCAATGCAAATCCATGGTGGCACGGGGCTGTCAGATGAAATGCCATTGGAAAGGTATTATAGGGATGCAAGGATGATGACGGTTCCAGATGGTACTAGTGAGATAATGAAGTTAATAACTGGTTATGCAATATTGGGTAAAGGATTCTCGGCTTACGCGTAGGTAAACGTTTCCTTTTTTTCCTCCTTTTTTTCTATTTTCTTTTAGAACTATATTTAGGGTTTTAAGGGAATGGTTCGCCTGCGAAATGGGTAGATTAGGAGTTCCAAGAAGCGTATTAGCAAGACACTATACAGACTTTAGTCCAGAAAAACTAAAAGAAATATATAATAAAGTGAACCTTAGAGTCCTAGGTTAAAGTTAAAATAGCTCAACCACGCTAAAGTTTTAAAGCTGGAGAAATTAATGGAAGCTGTTACAAAAATCAAAAGTTTGATTAGGCTTTAGTCGATATAATAAATGCTCTGGAGTTTGAACTATACCCCCTTCATGTTGCTGCATGTAGAAAAAAATAATTTTTTTGTTTTCATTCTTCGCACTCCAGAGCATTCAACAAATCCCATCATGGACTTTTAGCGCACGCTTTTGAAACCCTGCTTAAGAGAGCCAAATAATGGTGTCACTTAACTTCTCTCTGCTGGTTACTATCTTTACAGTGTCTGTTTATATATGTCGGTTAGGATGGGAGTCTAGGAATTTGGGTGTAAGATTTGTCCGCAAAACTTTTAAATGCGGTTAGTGCATTTATTATGAAAGGAGTAGAGGAGAAAGGAAAGACGTGAATAAGAAGAATGCTCTATTGTTGAGTATGCTTTTGCTGACTGTTGCGCTGATAATTCCATACTCTGTACCGAACGTTTCATCATCACCAGGACCAGGATCAGGATTGCCCGTGGACCCGGCGTTCCATCTCTTCATCTTTGAAAACCCAGTTTCAAAGATGAAGATCGAGCTATCAGTCTATTTATGAACAACACAGGGCTTAGCTCGTCCAATGCTTGTGGAACTCGTACCACCATTTGATAAGGCTGACATAAAAGAGGTCATGGAAGATATTTATTTTCTTTCCTATATGCATTGGGGTTCAATTCTTAAAAAGATGAAGTTGCCGGCAACAATAAAGTATGCAGATGCCCTAACACCCTTCGCCCTAAAAAGAATCATGATTACTGGCGTACCTCTCTAAAAGCGTTTCATAAATAGGGCATAGATTAATCGTTGGGTCCACTAAAGCTGTGGCTGAGACAATGGATATTAAATCTTTGTCCGGCATCATTCCTTGAGATAAAAATTCTCTTGCCTTAAATATATCATTCCACTTATTCTTTATAGGCGAATCCTGGACTATGGAATTTATCCCATTTAATGCCTCGTTAACAACCTCTTCATTTAAAATATAACGTGATGATGGATGGGATACGCTGCGCGAGTACGCATCCCAAATATTTCGGTAGGATTCAACATTTACATCAGATAGTTCTAATGACTCTAACACATCTATCATAAACTTGACACGTAGATTAGTGGGAGGATGCGAAGGCTCAACACGGTCAGGTTCGCTATCTAGTGCTATTAACATGAACTGCGTTAAAAAAGATGGACCCATGTTTTTTATCGCAAAGCAGTCTGCTGCAAGCTCAGGAACCCATTTAGTCGCCCAGATATAAATTGTGTCTTCGAACTCACTTGGTTTTATGTTAATAGGCTTCGTCTCGGCTAGTTTTCTTATCACTTGAGGAATGACATTTAAATAGAATTCCTCAAAGTTGAGGTCATAAAAGGCATGCCCCATTTCATGGGCTAAAAGCCCCCACCTCCGCAGATTTTTTATTTCAGAGAGTGTAGCGAAAACGATATGTCTTGTCGTTTTCCCCCAGTATAGAGGTAAACATGCATGAGTTTCACCGAGAATGACCATCGTCACCTCAGGTATATTTGATAATTTGAGCATATCCTGAATGAAGCTAACAAGAAGTTTATGTTGTCTTCTAGTGCCTTCATCGCTTCTTTGGTGAAACCATACGCTGATTAAGGGCAGAAAAGCATCCACTCCAAGATAAAAATCTCTTTCAACATCTCTGCAAACTCTAAGGATGTCTGCCAATAACCTTCTTTGTGGCTCATCTCTTAGGTGGTCTTTCTCTATAAAATTTGTAGTGGTTACAAACTGCTTGAACAATTCTTGATTTTTCCTAACCTGGTTCTCAAGTTTATTAAGCCAGATTTTTAGATCTTCGAGGTAGTTAATCAGAATCTCATCCGGAGATTTAATTTTCGCTATCTCTTCCCTAGCAAAATTAATCTTAAAAAGAAGGCCGCTGGCTTTCTGATCGACTAGAAGCATTGTTACCTTGCTTCCATCATAAAAATTCGTATCTTTGAGGAAGCTTTTGTCGCCTCTTCAGCCGTCGAGTTGACAATTATTTCCAAGAGCCCTTCAGCTTCTTCAAGAGTTTCGATTTCTCCGCCCTTAAATCTTTGCAATTCATCTATAGAGCCCGCAATTATACGCTTTAATGCCAAGGGTTCTCTGACTAATCGACCTTGAGAAATGGCATATAAAACGGAAAGTGCCTCTGAAGATACTTTCTCCTGTCGTTCTCTAGCCTCTAGAGTCTTTAACACTTCAGTCAAAAGTTTAATTCCGTCATCTATCTTGTTTATATGATCAACATTAGGAGAAGTTCCTTTACTCTTAGCAATCTGCGCAAAATGAATACCGATTAGCGCATTGTTAGCTAACATGGAGGCCCCTAGAAAAGTCTGTGCATCTCTCATGAGCTGCCAGTGACGGGTCATCATACTACCTCCACACATATAAGATAGTTAAAAGCCTTTAAAAGGAATTATTAAATGTTATGGAATAATAGAGTAGAAGAGGCGTTTAAACGTGCCTTTGAGTCAAAACTATTAGTTAGGTCTTTAACAAACGACCGTCACGGTTAATTTCCTTTCGCTGAATTCTTGTGGTTGATATGGAAACGCCGTTCTCTGCCAAAACCATTTCAATAACAATGATTTTTAAGGGCTTCAGCCCCTTGGCCCTCCTTTTTTCGTTAATTTCGTAAGCGCGTGCCTCCGTCTCCCGACTCATCACAAGTCCGTCGAGGCGGTTGCTTGACACCGTGACACCGTAAGGGTCATGCAAGGGAAGGATTTCCGCCCGATCCAGCACACCCTGCCTTCTCAAAAAACTCTTCAATTCTTCCAGGCGCTCCTCATAAGGTGCAATTTTATGCGGTTTCCCCAACTTTTTCACGAAATCATCCGAGCACAGGCCGATAAAAACGTGGTTTCCAGCCTCAAAAGCCATTTTGAGTAAGGCTTGGTGACCCCTATGGAATTCGTCGAAGGTTCCGCCGACAGCTACGTTTTCAAGTTTCTTCATGATCCTATCTCAGCCTAGCAACTCAATCTTCAATTGGGCTTTACCTTTAGCCGATTTGCTTCTAAGCCTTTAACTAGGTGTGTTAGTAGGTTGTTTAACGGCGTTTTGACGTCCATTCTTTTTCCAAGATTTGAAATAGCTCCATTTATGAAATCAATCTCGGTTCGCTTTCCCTTCTCGATGTCTTGGAGCATAGAATTTTTGTTCTGAGCGGTCATCTCTGCAGTTTTAACCATTAACGAAACTGGGTCGCCCTCCAGTTTGGCATCAATTTTTTTGGCAACATTTTTTCCTTCAATAACGGTTTCAACCATGAGTCCTTTAAGTTCGGGAACCCTTATTAATTCTCCATTTTTCATTCCAGTTAAAGCTCCAAAAGGATTTATGCCTGCGTTTATCAAAATTTTTGTCCACACTGTGCCCTTTATGTTGTTTGTCACTCTGGTGGATAAACCAGCTTTTGAGAGCGCTTCAGCAATTTTTTGAGTTCTTTCAGTGATTTTTCCGTTCAGTTCACCAATTATCGTTTCGCCTTTGCCCGTATGCATAACCAAGCCAGGTTCTTTCAGTAAAGCTCCATTGGTTGTTACTCCCCGCAATACTCTGTCTCTTCCAATGATTTCTGATGCAATTTCCTCCATGCCCAGCCCATTTTGGAGACATAGCAGAACCGAGTTATCTCCCATGAGTGTTTGGGCTTCTGTAACTGCTTGCCTCGTGTCATACGCTTTTACGGTTAAGAGAATTAGGTCAAAGGTTTCTTTCAGATGGGCTGGCTTTGTTACGACTTTGACCTTCACAACGTGTTTGCCAGAGACACCATCAATTATTAAGCCATCTTGTTTGATTGCTTTTACGTGGCTTTCCCTAGCTATTAAGGCAACATCATTTCCGCCTTCTGCAAGTAAGCCTCCAAAAAGGCTTCCTATGGCCCCGGCGCCCATCACGGCAACCTTCAATAAGGTCACCCAACGACTTTCTCCCACTTCTTTAATCTTAAAACCTTGGACAGCGTGCTTCCCTGTTTGATTTCTCCCCTTATTCTATTCTCCTTCTCAAGCACATCCAAAGCCCTGTTTGCAATTTCCACAGCAATTTCCTTTGGAACAACTATGATTCCATTGTCGTCTGCTATTATCCAATCGTCAGGTCGAACTTTTACGCCTCCACACTTTATTTCTATGTTGATTTCACCGAACCCTTTCGGATCACCGGCTGTTGGAGTTATTTTTCTTGCGAAGGCTGGAAAGTTTAAGGCTCTAATTTCGTCAACGTCTCTGATGGCTCCGTCTATCACCACGGCGTTAACCCTCTTTTGTACGCAACTCCAAGTGGCGAGTTCGCCCCAAACGGCTTTGTCGCCGCCAGCAGCATCAATCACTATGATGTTTCCCGGCTTAGCTATGTCTATTGCCTCCACAGGTTTCGCCCAGTCGCCAGGATATGTTCGAACGGTTATGGCTTTTCCAACAGCCTTCACCCCGCCAACCACGGGCATTATTCCTACCATTTCTCCCTTTCTTTGCAGAGCGTCAGATATGTTGGGTGTCGACACTTTCATGAAGACTTCGTACAGTTCCTCTTCATGGTACTTCTTGTAAAGATTGGTAATTATTGGTTTACGGGTCAGCATAGCCTCCTTAATTATTTTAGTTGCGTCTTCGGCGTTTTCAGCTTTAGTTATTGCTCCGCCCACTATTACGATGCTAGCTCCGGCTTCCACAGACTTTGCTGCGGTTTCGCTGTTGATGCCGCCAGCTGCTGCCACGGGAACATGTACGATTTCAGCAACCTGTTTCAGGATTTCTAGCGGGTCCATTCCTCGCATTTGTTGATCTATTCCCACATGAACACAGATGTAGTCTACTCCAAGCTTCTCTAATTCTACTGCGCGACCTATCATGTCGTCGATGTTTATTAGGTCCACCATGATTTTGGCTCCATAACGTTTGCCTGCCTCTACACCCTCGAGAATGGTGCTGTCGTCAGCCACGCCCAGTAGGATGACTACGTCTGCGCCAGCTCTGGCAGCGATTTCCACCTCCAAAGCTCCTGTGTCCATAGTTTTCATGTCGGCTAAGATTGTGTGTTCTGGAAAAGTTTTCTTCGCTATTCGGACAGCATCCATGCCCTCGCTTTTTATGAGGGGTGTTCCAATTTCTATCCAGTCTACTCCGCCCTTTATTGCCTCCTTTGCAATCTTTAGGACTCTATGCATGTCTGTAAAATCTAAGGCAACTTGCAGTATTGGTTTTTCAGATTCCACTTAGATACCTCCTTTTATCCGTCTAATTTCTTCATAACCTTTCCTAAATCCTCAAGAAAACTTTCGATATGTGAAAGTTTAACGTGCGGCATAACTACAATTCTGATGTAGCCAGGAAAGAGGGCGACAGCCCAACCACGTTTCCTCAATTCTTTAGCTACCAACCGCGCATCTACAATGTTTGATTTTATTCCAACCACATTTATGGTGGGCTGAGTTACGATGTCTATTCCATCAATCTGCTGAATCCCTTCAACAAGCTTCCCTGTTAACTTGAGGCACTGTTCAACCACCGCTTTATAGCCTTCTCTTCCAAGATGCATTAACAACGCCCAAACAGCTATTGACGAAGCGCCTGACCGCGTTCCCATAACAGTGAACTGTTCAGTCTCTCCTCCAGCCAAGTAAGGAACCCTCATGCTGATGGCTTCCGTCATCGACGCATCTTTGAACAATATTCCTCCAGCAGGAATGGGAGCTAGCCCCATCTTATGAGAATCAATGGTGATCGAACAAACGCCCGGCAGCCTAAAATCAAACTCTGGAGCATCTAAACCTAACTCCTCAAAGAACGGAAGCACAAAGCCCCCAAATGCTGCATCTACATGAAGATAGATATTGTGTGCTAAGGCGATTTCTGAAAGCTCATGTATAGGGTCAACTACTCCTAAGCCTGTGGTACCCGCCACTCCCACCATTACAACCGTTTTAGACGTTACAGCCTCTTCAGCAGCTTTTACATCCATCTGAAAGCGACGGTTAAGCCTCACCTTAATCAACTTTAGATTCAGTAGGTCGCATGCCTTGTCAAAGGAACAATGAGCAGAAACCGGAACAATAACTTCGCCGCGTTCCTTTTTGGCACGATTCCGAGCCGTCCACAAGGCGAGAATGTTTGCTTCTGTCCCACTAGAAACTATGCGTCCACAGGCGTTGGGATTTGAAAGCAACAAGCCCAGCATACGTATCGCTTCTTGCTCCAGTTCTGCGGCTGCTGGGAAAAGACCTGGATCGCCCAAGTTCTTTTCAAAGTACTGCAAGTAAATTTGTTTGGCAAGACTATGTGGTTCTGTGCACATGGAACCCAGAATTTTGCCGGAAGAATAAGTTAGGTCTCGCTGAAGTTTTGTTTCAAGCTCTTTGAGAATCACGCTTTTAGGTAAGCCCTTCTCAGGCATCTCGTTCATTCTGCGCAACATCATCTGCAACGTCATGTATCTCATCCCTCCAAATTTTGATAGATTTCAATCACCTCAGAAATGTAAACGCCCTTTCTAGAAAACTCCGAAAGGCGTTGATTAATTAGTTTAATTGCTTTGGCTAGAACTTCCCGATTGTCAAAATCTGAAACAATTTTTCGAAGTTTCTCGGGTCTTTCATTTTTAAGAATGCTCGCCTCCTTAACGAGGAGGGGCAAAGCCCTAACAACATTGTCAACAATTGTGATTGAAGCCCATTGAGCGGTTCGTGAAAGGGGATTCAAATCAATGGCGATGACTGTTTTACCCATTTTTCGCAAGGCTTCTGTTCTATCGCCATCTTCAAGGGGAACCAAAACCACATCTGCCACTAAAATGCCTCTAGGGTTCACTCGCCTGCGTTCACTACAAACTTCACGTATCTGCGCAGAAGCAGCCTCGCCAACGCCCAATATTTCCTTAGCCCCAAGGGGCTCCAATAACCGCTTGATCGCCAACTCCCTTTCCAACGACCGATAAAATAGATTAACCTCAATTTTTGAGCCAGTAACCTTAGCTAAGTTTACGATGTCCTCGGCTGCGAGGGCAGCGGCATTTCCATTGACGGAGATCACTGGATGTTTAGCAAGAAGCATAGTTGCAGCCGCCGTTTTAATGGCTTTAAAGGCATTTTCCGTGGTTTTTTCGCCGAGTAGGTAATCGAATGCCTCTCCTCTGCCGTGGGCTATGAGGCCAGCTAGGGCAACAATGCCTAATTTTTGGTGTTTAATCAGCTTTTCTCGATTTATTAAGGATTCAGCCCTTGGATGTTGAGGAGATATTTCAGTTTCTTCTATCACAGAAGCCTAGCCCCTTCATGGTCGATTTCGGCGACTATTATGTTATCTTCAGAGAGGGTGTGTCTACGGAAAATTTCGAGGAGTTCCTCGGCCTTGTCTCCTCTAACTAGGGAGAATAAGCATTCTCCAAACATGGTCATGCTACAGGTTATGCCTTTACCATCTGCCTCTTCCAAAGCTTTTCTCATTCTTTTAGAAATCAATCCGACGCCCTCCGCAAAGCTACGCGAAAAATTCATAAAATTAGCTGGTTTAGGCCGTGCAATCAGTTCGTCTACGAGTTTTCCGCCAAGATCGTTTATCCGCTGACGAAGTCTTTCATTAGTCAAAGCTTCCTTAGTTGACATTGGGCCGAACTTTAGGCATGCCACAACATAGTCATCGTCGATTGGTATATGTTTTACTTCCCCTACACCGGGTGCACCAGGTTTCTCCCTTATCTCTAGTCCTCCAAAAGTTTCCGCAATAACCGTGCCCAGTCCAGTTTTACATTTTATCTCAGCGATGTGGACAACTTGGGCAGCTTCGACATGGGATAAGCCGCATCTAAAGGCTTCGTTGAGAGCTAAGGCTAGGCTTAATGCACCAGCTCCACTTGAACCGAAACCAGATCCTATGGGGACGTTAACTTTGTGATCCACCAGAATTCTATAATTTCCTTCGGCAACTGGGAGCAAGGCGTTTATAACGCATTCTGATACCTTGGCTGATTTCACGCCGTGACCGTTTATTCTAATTTCAAAAGATGTTTTCGGAGCTTTTTCGATGCGTATTTTTGTTATGACTCCCCGTGTTATTGAGACTCCAGCCCCCCGAGATCCTTTTAGCAACGGTTCCTCCGCTTCGTCGCATATTTGAAAAAGTCCAGTTATGTGTCCCGGGGAAAACGCTGTAAACTCCTTCATACCATAGCCTCGGACCCTTACTGGAAGTGCGAGTTTGTGGTCAAATAAGAATTTCGTATGGTTTGTTTAAACATGTATAAATTTCACTGAATCATACAAATTCTGGTCATTTCCGCTTTCTGAAGACCTTGCCAGTGTTGCTATATTTCCAAGGGCGCGTTTTCTATGTTGATAGTATATACACCTTACCCTCTAGAAGTCTATCATGGGGGTCCTCACCTGCAGCGCAATTGCGTTTTCAGAAAAAATACTGTTATTAGGCTCCAAATGGACCAGGAAAGGGTTAGATCGTGGATATTCTCACAGTTTCCCTTTTCTTAAAAAGGTTAGGTTTGTAATAAATGTGGTGTAAAAGTTAGAGGGTGTGCGGCTGGCCGAAAAGAGGTTTTACTGAGAGAGAAAGGAGTTAACGGATGGCCACCGCACGCCTTCCAACTCAAAAAAATAATGGGGCTCCTTCTATAAGAGGATGATGGAAAGGGCGCGGATAAAAATGGACAGAAAACTATCGAAAAAAGTCCAAATTAATATGTAGTATTGTAAAATTTAGACAAATTACAATCGATGCTTAGCTTGGTATTGCAGTGGATCGCTAAACCTCCTCTTTCTTTTCTATAAGTGTGAAGTATTCCTCTCGCATTGCTCTGAGTAAAAATAGGATTTTAATCAATCTGCTTGACCTTTCCGAAAAGAGAATTGCTTGTTTGTGTTAGTTTTTGTTGGTTTGAATTTTTAATTAGTATACACGCCCTTACCTAACGATATGG
>LIHK01000054.1 GCA_001399795.1 Candidatus Bathyarchaeota archaeon BA2
AATACACAAAGAATGTTGAAACCTAGAGGGGGCAGGAAGTTGCAGAGAAGAATCACAAAGATAGCCAAGAAGTTTGACGATGACACACAAAGGATTCGCGGCCAACTGATTTTAGACCTTAAAGCTTTGGCTGAAATAGCATATGAACAAGGGTTCTGCAAACTTATCGAGTGGTAGCTTTTCTGAGTATTGAACGCCATTCATTTTCTCCTAAATCTAGGTCTATGTTTGCTTCTTGTGAAAATTACTGTTAAAAATTACTTAATCTCCATAAAGCTTATATGTAGTTTTGACTACCTACCTCATAGTTATATAATGTAGCAGATGCTACATGGTTAGCTCCACGTGGCATCTGCTTTTAAAACTGTAAAAGNCCTATTTTTTCTCAATTTTGTCGGCAATACTGTCTATAGAAGTAAATTTGTCTGCTAGGATTCTCAAGTCTCTACCAATCGTGTGTTCAAATGCTGCAATTTCTAATAGTATTCCTCTGTCCTTGACCACCTTCACGGCTTCTGCGAAATCGTTGTCTCCACTTACCAATATAGCAACATCATATACGTTCATAAAGGCAAATTTTAGCATGTCCGTAACAAGTGCGACATCAACCCCCTTTTCAACCATTCCGCCTTGTCTGACTTTAAGTGGTCGAGTTACGACAGTAAAGCCCTGAAATCGTAAGCTGTCATGAAATCTTATTTGATCAGGATCAGGGGGAACTCCAATTGCACAATAAAAATAGGGTCTAACCAATCTTCGATTGCCGACAAGTTCATCTCTCAACTTTCCATAATCGATCTTGAAATCACCTCTGAATTTCTTGCATGCCCAAAAGAGATTAGAACCGTCAATGAACATCATAACTCTCTCTGCCATCTTTGGTCGATAAACTAATTAGTCGATTCACCCTTTAAGTATTTACCACTCGATAAGTTAACGGAACCTGAACAAGCTTCAAAGAGAAGCATGGAGTCCGACATAACAAGGATGGCATCACAGACACCCACCCAGCGGAGTGTAGAAAAACTACGGTAGTACTTGCTGACGACCAGTAACTGAACGCAACTTTTGCCTGATCAACTGAAACTTCTCAGATATGACCTGTCTTTTAGAGAATGTGTAGAAGAAGATTGCAAGCCACGCGATGAAGAGGACATAACCTATCGCGTAGTGAACTTTTGCTCCCACCTCATATCCATAGAAGTAGTCTGCCAAGAAAATTATGGTCACTCGAACTATGTTTAGAATGAATGTGCCTATTATGCCGATGAAGGCCCAAGCCAATTTTGTTTGCAGAGTAGCAGATTCCTCAAACAATGTGACAACTAGTATTATGGAAAAGATCAGCATGCTGCTGACGCTGACACACCCCCAGACGAAAAACATAGGAAGGGGGCCCTTCACCGTATGTAATGTGATGAATTGGCCATGGGTTGTCACTTTTACTCCTAAAGTTTTTAGAATGCCTGCTATGAGTGAAACGAAGTTGGGGATGTAGGGGGTGAAGTGGGGTTCCAGCCAGTCTGATATGAAGCCACTTGAGGTTGCTGCGACGATTAGGAACATGGGTGTGAACGCCTCTCTTAGCGCTGAAATCTCAAAAAAATGAGGAATAAACCGAAAATGTATAAAGCGTAGTTTACTCCTCCGTAAAAGGCAGGAGACTTGAAGAAGGGAACTAAAGCGTAGTAAAGAAAGAAACTACTGACTACCACAAACACTCCTAAAGCTCTTTGAAAGCTATTGGCTTCACAGCGAAAGGACAGGTCACGCTTTTTTATTAGGAGAAGGATGAAACCGTAGATCGGAATAACCACCGGGAAAAGCCATCCCATGTAAGAGTACGTAACCAACAGAAGCGGAAGAAAAGCCAAAACGTAAAAGGAGTTTAGTCTGTTTCTAAGAAAAGAAGAAAAAGCTGTGTTTATTTTGTTCATAGTTTGCTTCATTTTTCAACGTCTACTCACAGCTTTTCTCAATGCTGAGACCAAAAAATTCAAGTCGTTTCTGGTGAGTTGGGGAGAATTTGATACGTAGAAGCCTTTTTGGTGGGCGTTCCTGGCTACTGGATACTTGTTTGCGTCGTATTTATTCTGATAGGGGGGTTGTGCTGGTATGAAGGAGAGGAGGGGCCTTGTTTCTATTCCTTCTCTTTCCAAATATTCAACTGTTTTTTCTTTTCCGTTGTTTACAAGAATGTGGTAAACGTAGTACACGTTAAATGCGTAGTCTTCTTCGCTTGGAAGTTTGAGGTTTAAATCATTTAGTTTCTCGTTGAGGTAGGCTACGTTTTCTCTCCTTTTCGTTATATAGCTGTCCAACTTTTTTAGCTGGACAATGCCTATTGAGGCGTGGATATCGGACATTTTGTAGTTGTATCCTAACATTGGATGATAAAACTTTTTGTGCTTGTCCATTCCCAGGTTTCTAAGGGACCGCATTTTTTCGGCCAGTTCTGAGTCGTTTGTAACCGCGATGCCTCCTTCCACTGTTGTGATAAGTTTGTCAGCGTAGAAACTGAAGCAGGAGATGTGCCCAATGGAGCCCACTTTTCTGCCTTTGTATTTTGCTCCGTGGGCTTGGGCGGCATCTTCGATCACGTATAAGCCGGATGTTTCAGCGGTTTCCATGATTGGGTCTATGTCAGCGGGGTGTCCGAATAGGTGAACTGGGACGATGGCTTTTGTTTTTTCGGTTATCTTTTTTTTGATGAGGGAAGGATTGATGTTGAGGGTTTTTGGGTCTACGTCTACGAACACTGGTTTTGAGTTGAGGTAGCGTATGGGGTTGGCTGTTGCTATGCATGAGAGGGGTGTTGTTATAACTTCGTCGCCTCTTTTTATTCCAATTGAGGCTAACGCTACGTGAAGAGCGGCTGTTCCTGTATTGACGGCGACGCCGTACTTGACTCCACAATACTTTGCAAAAGCCTTTTCAAACTCCTCAACCCTTTCGCCTTGGGTAACCCAACCGGTTCTCATCGTTTCTTCCACTGCTTCTATTTCTTCCCTTCCAATGTCAGGTTTTCCGATGGCTATTCTCACGCTTCGTGTCCTCATTTTAATTATCAACGCCTTTTGCATATTTAAGAAATGTTACATTTTGGATCATATAGCGAAAAGGTATGTTGAAAACAGTATTTTCTAAGAAAAACTGTTCGCACTAAAAAAGGGAGAATTATTCTCATGTTTCTCCTTTTTGGTTTTTTCATTTGCCTGTGAGGATATCCAGATAAAAATGTATGCTCTTGTCCTCCTGGAATCAGCTTTAATAGAACCAAATATTCCGGCATTTTCGATTAACCATCCACAGCCTGTAGTTATCTCTTTCTAGCGAAAACATTGTGAAGTCGAAATCCATAGCTGAAGTCTGCATCTAAAGGAACTCTTAAATAATATTTCCCTCGACAGCCAGTGTAGGTGAAATCGCCATGTTGGCAGAAGTAGTTTTAACACCATCCGAATCCAAAAGACTCATAGGAAAAGCCGTAGCCTCCACGGAAGTCGTGAAGGAAGCCCTCAAATCAGGTCTCATTGTAATAATAAAGGGCACAACCAACAGCTACGTAGCCGAAGAAATACTAAAAGAGACAATTGAAAAAGAGAGGTACGGACGAGGCATCATTGTTCCTGGAATGCTAAGTTACTTGCCAGATGAAGAATCCATCCCAGACATCATCATTGAAAAGGGCAAAGTAAGGAAGGACTTAAGCCTTGAAGAAGCCGTTAAAATGTTGAAAACCGGCGACGTGCTTATAAAGGGAGCAAACGCCCTAGACCCAGACGGCATAACAGGGGTCTTCTTAGCCCGCGCACCCACCACAGACGGCGGAACCATCGGACGATCCCTCGGAACAGTGGTGGGAAGAGGCGTAAAATTCATAATCCCTGTAAGCCTCGAAAAATTAATTCCCGTGCCAATCAGGGAAGTTGTCACCCAACTCAACGACAAAGAAATTAACCTGGCGATGGGATTAACCGTAAACGTGATGCCCACCATGGGAAAGGTCGTTACAGAAATAGAAGCCTTTAAGATTCTAACTGGAGTCGAAGCCGTCAACATAGGAGCAGGGGGCGTAGGCGGAGCTGAAGGAGCCCGTGTATTCCTCCTAAAAGGAGACGAGGAAGCCGTCAAGAAAGCCTTCAACTTGGTACAGAGCATCAAAGGAGAACCACCCTTCAAGCCAGCATCCTACTGGCACGAATAGACGAAACTCTACAATAGCTCAACCTTCCCCTCTTTCAACCTCTTGTTTCGCGCGCAGGTCTATGATTCATATGGGCACCCGACTAAACCAGAGTATGACAGAGAGTCACTGTTTTTAGCGCTTTTACCTACCCTAACCCACTCACTTTTTAGTCTTCGTACACGCTGACACTGAAAGGAAAATTAGAGAATCTGAAGAGAAGTACCGGAATTTGTTCGAGAATGCATCAGATGTAATATTCATTAGGGTTATTCAAATGAAATCCTCGGAAAGAGCATGTTTAATTTTATCCCGAAAAATATTGGCCGATGATTAGCAAGCAAGTTATGAGCTTGGCAGGGGGAAACCAGTTCGGAAGCAGCAACTTGTAAAATATAAACTAACGTCTGCTTCGGCCCCGTCTGCCACCCAAGTTTTGTCCAGCATTCCGTTGAAGAATTATTCTTTTTTCGTAGTTTCGTCGAAACCGTAATCTGGGGATTCGGCTTTTTTTGCGGGTGGCTTCGATTTTTGGGGTCTGTGACCTAACTTTCCCCGCTTTTGATAGGGACCCGTGGGTTGGCATTTTATTTCCCCACAGTTATAGATTTAGAAAGGTCTTTTAAGTATTTTCTCTTTAATTTTGGGACTTAGGGCAATTTCACCAGTTTTAGACAAAACAAGAAATTAAAAAGAGGGAAATTGCGAGGGGATAATAAAGCGCGTTATCGAGGTTAAGCTCATTCTCTTTCTTTTGCAACCATGACTTCGGTTGCCTTGATGACGGCTTCGACGTTGTCTCCAGTCTTTATGTCTAATTCTTCTACGGCTTCTTTGGATATGATTGCGGTCACAACAATAGGTTTGTCTATGCTAATCTTAACCTTCGCTGTGATAACGCCTTTCTCCACCTCTTTTACAACTCCCCTCAGCCGATTTCTTGCGCTAATTTTCAATCCAACAGCCTCCCAATATTCTTCGTCGCCCAGAATCTCACCCACGTAGCTTTCAACTCGCCTGTACTCTTTTAGCAAGTTTTCTCCAAGCTTTGTTAGATGCGCTCCTCCTCCACCCTTCCTTCCACCACGGTAGGTTCGCACCACGGGCTCCTGCATGATTTTTTCGATTTTTGCTAGGTAATTCCATACGTATCGGTAGGACATTCCAAGTTCTTTGGCAGCCTTGGAGATAGATTTCACTTTGTTTATTGCTTCTAAGATTTCCGCTCCGCCTTTTCCTAGTAGGGGGTCTCCTTTATATTCAAGCCAGACTTTGCATAATGGTCTATGCTTGTTGTGGGTGAGCATGGGCTTCGCTAGATGCTTATACCGTTATGCTTATAAGGATATTTCGTCGATAGGTATGACCAAACATAACGATGTGAAGGCATGCGGAAAACATTACTTGTCTGGGTAGCTTTACTTGTCTTGGCTGTGATAGGTTCCGTTGCAGGAACCATGTACTATCTTGGAGCCTCTACGAAGAATAGATTGATTATCTCCACAACGACTAGCCTATACGACACTGGATTGCTGGACGCCATTGAAACTGAGTTTGAAGCAAAAAATTCCATAGACCTAAACTTCATTTCGGTTGGAACGGGCATAGCCATTCAACACGCGCAGAGAGGCGACGCAGATTTGATACTGGTTCACTCGCCAACCGATGAGTTGACGTTTCTTACGGACGGAACTGGAGTCAACAGAAAAATAATAGCGTACAACTTTTTCGCTATAGTCGGACCGGAAACGGATCCTGCACAAATTCGCGACACAACGCCATTCCAAGCTTTATCCAAAATTGTTGAAAGCGGCAGAGACGGAACCGCCAAATGGATTTCAAGGGGCGACAACTCTGGAACGCATGCCAAGGAAAAGAGCCTATGGACAGCCGCTGGCTTGACGACTTTGACTAAAGAATCTTGGTACGTCAACGCTGGTTCAGGGATGGGAGAAACATTGAAGAAGGCTGATTATTTTTCAGCCTACACGCTCGCTGACGTTGGAACATATCTGAAATATTATAAAGACGGATTAATTTCGCTGAAAGTATTAGTGGAACAAGAGAAAGATCTGCTCAACGTATACAGCGCCATAGCTGTCAATCAAACACTGCATCCTAATGTAAACTTTGACGGAGCTATGACATTCATGAAATTTCTCATGTCAGACGAGGGACAACAGATTATTGAGCAGTACGGCAAGGATGACTACGGACAAAGCCTCTTCTATCCGGCGGTGCGACTCCTCAAAGAAAACACAGAACCAACAATTGCACAGTGGATAAGAGAATACGCCTTCTTCAATGACACAGAATGCCCACCGGAATATCGAAAAGGCTACCCGGAACTCTACGATTAAAAAGGTGCGTAATGTTTGGGAAATGAAATTATTGATGGTCTCATAAAGGCACTTCAACTGATATTCTCAGGAGACCCTACAGTCATGGAAATCAGTGGTAGGTCCATTTTGGTTTCTACCTCAGCGACAATGCTCTCTGTTTTGTGGGGGCTTCCTGTGGCAACAATTTTGGGCTTAAAGAGATTTCGAGGCAGATTCATCCTAAAGGGATTCTTCAATGCTATGCTAGGCATACCAACTGTAGCGTTAGGGCTGTTTCTCTACCTCTTCTTCTCAAATGCAGGTCCAATAGGCTTTCTGCACTTGCTGTATTCACCACCAGCGATGATAATAGGACAAGCAATCTTAATAACGCCGATAACCGTCAGTTTCATCACAAGCACCATCGAATCAATTGACCCAGAGATCAAGGACTTAGCCAAAACTTTGGGTGCGTCGGAAACCGAGGCATCCATAGCTGTTTTGAAGGAATCCATGAATGGTGTTGTCTTAGCGGTAACAGCGAGTTTCAATAGAGCCATAGCTGAGTTGGGCGTTGTTCTTATGGTAGGTGGAAACATAGCTGGCTTTACAAGTGTCTTGACAACTACAATAGCATTAGAAACCAACAAAGGGAATATAGAACTCAGCATTGCCTTGGCTATAATCTTGTTACTTATAGTGTCTGTTCTGAGCACCTCAATAAACCTGATTCAGAGGCGCAAAGAATGAAAACCATAATGGAACTTAAAAACATAGACAAAACTTACGGAAACATAACTGCCCTCAAACAGGTCAATCTAGGAATTCTAGAAGGTGAAGTACTCAGCATACTTGGTCCAAACGGTTCAGGAAAAACAACCCTACTAAGGATTATGGCGTGCATCGAAAAACCCACGAGTGGAGAGATGCGCTTCAACGGCGTGAAAGTTGACCAAGGAAACATAAACAAAGTAAGGCTAAAGACCACCATGGTGTTTCAAAAAACCGCATTGTTTAACACCAGCGTCTACAAGAACATCGCTTATGGTCTACATCTCAGAGAATATTCAAAAAAAGAAACGGATAAGAAGGTTAAGGAAGCTCTGAAGACGGTGCAGTTAGAAGGCTACGAAAAGAGACCAGCCAAAAAATTGTCTGGAGGCGAGCAACAGAGAGTGGCTCTGGCCAGGGCTCTGACACTAGATACAGATGTCTTGCTTTTAGATGAACCAACGGCAAATATTGATCCTAAAAACGTTTCCATCATTGAAGAAGCGCTCACATGGCTCGGCAAGGAAAAAAAGACAACAATGGTCATAGCTACACACAACATGTTTCAGGCGGAAACCCTGACCACCAGAGTTGCTCTACTCCTTGGAGGCAAGATAGCTCAGATTGGCGCGCCTAAAGAAATCTTTAGAGGTCCACCAGAAAGCTTGGCAAGCTTTGCTAGGCTGGAAAATGTTTTCTCTGGCACTTCGAGAATTCTTCAGGAAGGAACTTCGGTCATAAACGTTGAAAACGGAGTACAGATAGAAGCCGCGCTGAGAAAGTCAGGGAAAGTCACGGTTTTCGTTAGGCCAGAGGATATAATCTTGTCGAAGAAAACTGTGGCTTCAAGCGCCAGAAACGTGTTTAAGGGGAAGATAGTTGAAATTTCAGACTTTGGGCCGGTGGTGAAGCTGAAGGTTGATGCGGGAAAGGAAATTATTGTTCAAATTACAAAACGGTCTTTCATTGAAATGAAACTAAACGTTGGCTCCACAGTTTTCCTAACCTTCAAAGCTTCATCAGTTCACCTAATCTGACGAACTCTAAGTTTCTGCAGCTTTTTCGCCCTTGACTCCCGTTGACTCTTCAGATTTTTGTTTCTTAAGTTCGTAAAGAATGACTAAAGCCTCCCCTAGCGGTATGCCTAGTTTTGCCGCCAAGTCTCGGGCAGTCACGTCGGGTTGTTCGTGTAGAACTATGTCCCTCGTGTAAGCCTTGTGATGAGTATACATGACCATGGCATGAACGGTTTCTACGAGAAGAGGCCAGAGAGGATTGCCTACGTATTCCTCAAAACCCATGCGAGTCCCATCCCTAATCTAACGATTTAGACACTCAATTAATTTTCCGTTGCTTTGCTCGTAGCCGCGAAACCGTAAACCATTTTATGAAGTCGACAGCTTAATTCAGAATCAAAGTCGGCTGGGTTGATCCACATTGACGATTAAGGCAGTAATCTTCGACCTCGACGGAACCATCACACCCTTCAACATCGACTATATGGCCGCTAGGGCTGAAATTATATATAGTGCTAAACCGAAAGGAAATAACTGATTTATCAGAAGGAGTTTGTTAAAAATTGCCAGAGAAAAGTTCCTCCTTCGAATTTGTGACATTCAATGACATGGCATCTGCTTTAGAACTGATTTTTTCTCCTTCAGCAGCTTCCGTGATTCTGTTTACAGCGGCAGTTAGGTGTGGTACACAATGGTATAACAGAATGAAGAAAAAATTTGGGACAAATGAGGAAGCTCTCCGTATTCTTTCCGAAGAGAAAAAAGAAGAGAATTGGGGGAAACTGTCTTTTCGGGATGTTGACTTTGTAAATGGGTCAGGAAAAATTATAGTTGAAGACGCTTTTGAAACCGTGGCACGTAAGGCAGGGAAAAGCCGAAAAGCCGGTCAGCCTTGCTGCAACTTTTTAAGAGGTTTCCTGTCGGGTTTCCTTTCAGAACTTTTTGAAAAATCCATAACGGTTACCGAAGAAAAGTGTGCTGGAATGGGAAACGAACACTGTGAATTCACATTTAAGTAGAGAATAAAGGAAGGAATGCGTTCTTATAGTTTTCAACATCCCCTGCGCATTTGCGGCACATAAAATTCAGACAAATATTCTTAAACCGACGGTGACTAAACTAATGCTATGAAGGAGAAATTTGTTAGATTTGGTGAGTATGGGTTAGCGAGTGTGCTTCATTCTCCTAATGAGAAGGCATCAGCCTGCGTTATTACCTGTCACGGTTTGTACAGCAGCAAGGACAGCGAAAAATATGTTAGTATTGGTCGTAGGTTTTGTGAAGAAGGCCTAGCGGTTTTGAGGTTTGATTTCAGGGGTTGTGGAGAAAGTGGAGGCGTGTTTGAAGAGACTTCTCTAACTGGCAGAATAGAAGATTTAGAATTGGCTCTGGACTTTGTGGAGGAACAAGGCTACGAAAGTGTAGGGGTGATGGGAAGCAGCTTAGACGGAACAGTCTCAATATTAGTGGCTGCAAAGGATAAAAGAATTAAAGCCTTAGTGACTTGGGCTACTCCCTGCTATCTTAATGAATTGTTTCGAGGGGAAATAATCAAAGGTTTTGAGAAGCTTAGGCAGGATGTTAACAACTATGATGTGGTTAAGGCTGTGAAAAATATGCATTGCCCTATCCTGATTGTTCACGGCAGCTCAGACGAACAGGTGCCTCTTTCTCATGCTGATGTACTGTACGAAAATGCAAACGAACCTAAGGACATCCAGATAATTGAGGGCGCAGACCATAGGCTTACTAATCTACTCCATAGAGAGAAAGCTACTGAACTAACTTTGAATTGGTTTAAAAAATATCTATGAATGATTATGGAGAATATAACTGAAATTAGGCGTGAGTTGAGGGATCATGTCTGGAACAGAAACTTTACTACCATATATTAAGGAACATAAAAAGGAAGAACAACCCACCATCATCGTGGACAGTCGTGAAGCGAGTACAGCTCCGAAAATTATCAAGGGACTAAAGGAGCATGGCGCCGAAATTAGCATACGAGCCCTTGAGAAGGGTGATTACATCATCTCAGACTTGTGCGCCTTTGAAAGGAAAACCGTTCATGATTTCGTCTATACGCTTACTAGGCGATATCTATTTGAGCAGTTGTTCAAACTAAAAGAAGTCTACGCTAAGCCTTTCATCCTTATAGAGGGATACTTGCCCATCATCTACAAATTCAGCAAAATCCAGCCAGCCTCGGTTTGGGGAGCCGTGTTCGCCCTAGCCAAGCAAGGAATCTTCATGGTCCAGACAACCAGCCACAAGGAAACAATAGACTTCCTCTACACAGCTGCAAGACAAGAGCAGATAGTTGAGAAGAGAATTCCAGTCGTTCACCCAGTGAAGAAAATCGAAACCTTGGCTGAGGCTCAGATATTTTTTATGGCCAGCCTCCCAAACATAGGCAGAGAAAAAGCCATAGCCATCCTAAAATCTTATCAGGCTCCCCTAAACGCCCTAATAAACGTAGATCAATGGCCAAGGGATGTCCACGGTTTGGGACCAAAAATCGCCGAGAAAGTGAAGCAAGTTATACACGAGCCTTATGAGAAGTGAAGTGAAGCTAGAGTCCCAGATTCCTTTGGGTTATCCCCTTCCCATGACCGTTCCAGCTGGATTAATCTCAGTTCTATGACGTTATAAGAAGTAGAAAAGCTAAAATAAACGGTCTATTTTGCGCCTGGAGATAATTTAAGTATTCGCTGTTCACGGTCGAGAGCTTGTTCTTTAATTCATTTACGTAGTCTACAAAGCTGTAGCTCCTCTTTGTTTTATAATCATTTACTTCAAATGAAACCTTAAACAGAATTACATCTTAAAAAATTCGCCTTCTACGGAAAGGAGTCCTTTTTACTTTTTCTGACATTTCAACGCCTCACATTTTCCTTAATATACTCTCGACTATACTCAGCTGGGTAAACTCCTGTCGTAAACGTTCTGCTTCGTTTGGTTAATTCAGAGACGAACAGATGTTTTTGCGCAAGAGTTTCGGTGGAAGAAGTTAAAGCGTTAAAACTGCTACCTGTTGATTGGTTTAAACGTTGAGGAAACCGGAATGTCGCTTACTCAAAGTTTGGAGGAGTTACTCCACTTCTTAGAGAAGTTAAAGCCAGCAAAGAAGTTCAGCGTAGTTGTTATGCCTGACTTTTTCTTAGATCGCCTAGTGACATACGAGGGAGACGTTAAGCATTTTTCTAGAGCCGTAGCTGAGGTTGCTGGGCGTAAGGGAGGAAGCATCCACGGTATTAAGCAACTTGAGCTGAGGGGTGGAAACGCAGCCAACACCGCGGCAGCTTTAGCTGCCTTGGGTGCCCAAGTTTACCCCATTCTTGATACGAGTCCGCTAGGGCTTCATTTGCTCAAGTTTTATCTCGGCCCTTTTGGGGTTGACCTTTCCCACGTGAAAACTAGTGGCAGGATGTCGCTAACCACGGCTATAGAGCTAAACCATGAAGGTGAAAGAGTTAACGTAATGATGAGTGATCTTGGGTCCCTTTCGGAATTCGGTTTAGACAACATTACCCCAAAGGATTTCCAAGTCTTGCGGGAAGCCAACTACGTATGTATTTTCCACTGGGCTGGAACTAGGCGTTGGGGAACCAAGTTGGCTGAAGGAATTTTTAGTTACGTTAGGAAGGAGGGAAAGGGCAAAACCTACTACGACACTGCAGATCCAAGTCCAAAGAAAGAAGGCGTCTCAGAGCTTGTCGAGAAGATTCTCTCAGGAAAACTTGTTGACATCTTCAGCGTCAACGAGAGCGAAGCCTTTTGTTACGCCTGCCAGCTTGATAAAAAGGTAGGCAGCCTTCGAAAAACAATGAAACTCGACGAATTAGCCAAGGAATGCGCCAGAATCTTAGCAAAAAATCTTTCAGCCCGGATTGACCTTCACACAACAACCTTCGCTGGGTCACTCATCAGAGACTCGGAAGTCATGGTGCCAGCCTTTAAAGTTTCTGTTTTGAGGGCTACCGGGGCTGGAGACGCTTGGAACGCTGGGAACATTTTTGGCGACGCCCTTGGTCTTCCAACCTCTTGCAGGCTGACTTTGGCAAACGCTGTGGCTGCGTGTTATATTTCGAGTCCGGTTGGTGAGCACCCCACATTACCCAAGTTAGTTGATTTTTGCTCCAAACAATTGCAGAAGATCAAAGGTTAGACTTTGTACACAACTTTTCCTTTCACTATGGTTACGTAAACGTTAACCTCACCGTCAATTATCACGATATCAGCATCTTTACCCGGCTCTAAACTTCCCTTTTTCTTGTCAACGCTGATAGCCACCGCGGGGTTTATGGTCGCCATTTTTATCGCCGTTCTTAACGGTGTCCCAACAGATTTCATTGTGTTCCTCACGGCTTCATCCATGGTTAGGGTGCTTCCAGCAAGTTCACCTGATTCCAGTCTGCAAACACCCTTTTCCACGGTAACGTTCTGTTTACCAAGCTTGTATTTGCCGTTAGGCATGCCAGCGGCTTGGATAGCATCTGTTACTAGAACAACTTTATTCGTCCCTTTCGTTTTCACCAACAGTTTCATCGCAACTGGATGCATATGGATGTTGTCGGGAATTAGCTCCGTCGTTAATTCGTCGTGGACAAGAACTGCGCCCAATATACCGGGCTCTCTATGGTGAAAACTTCTCATTTCGTTGAAGGTGTGGGCAGCATGTGTAACGCCAAGTTCGATTGCGTTCATGGCTTCTTGGTAAGTGGCGTTGGAGTGCCCTATCGAGGCCACTATACCAAGTTTTGCAAGTTGTTTTATCAACTCTTCTGATCCATTAACTTCAGGAGCCAATGTTACAATCTTTATTGTACGATTCGCCACCTCCAACAATTCATCAACCTCGTCTAATGAAGGAGGTCTAACATACTCTGCGTCGTGAGCCCCGCGTTTCTCAAGGTTAATGTATGGACCTTCCAAGTGGACTCCCAAAACCTCTGCGCCCTCGGTTCCCCTTTCCATTACCGTCTTAACAGCCCTAACAGCCCTTAACAGATCACCACGCGATGCGGAAACCGTTGTGGGAAGAAACGCCGTGGTTCCGTGACTTGCCACAAATTTCGCTAGTTCGTTAATGGCCTCATAGGAGACCTCCATGACGTCTCTTCCTCTGCCGCCGTGAATGTGAATGTCGATAAAGCCTGGTGCCACAGTTTTGTCTGAAGCGTCTATCGCCTTTGCCTCTTTCGGCATTTTTACGTCGCTTTCTTTACCAACCGCAGTGATTTTTTTATCCTCAAAAATGACTACACCATTTTTTATTGTTTTAAACGGTGTTATTATCGTGCCATTTTTAATTACGGTAATCTTTCTCATTTGGCCTCATCCCTACTTAGACTCAAAGGCGCAGTTTATACTAATCATTTACCCCCAAAAAATTGGAGATAGAAACAATGAAAGAATTGCTTACGCCAACACAAAGCATTATTTAAGTAATTCCTCAAGAATAAATCTGGGAAGTTGTGTGGCGGAATGGTGAACTTTAACAAAATTTTTAGGGCTTACGACATAAGAGGCGTCTTCGGTGAAAACCTCACCGACAAAGTTGCAACTAAACTTGGAGCGGCTTTCGCAGCTTTTTTAGGAGAAAACAAAGAAGTGTTGGTTGCCAGAGACGTCAGATTAAGCGGAGAAACCCTTAGAAAAGCTCTGGTTTCTGGTCTAGTTTCTGGCTGCAACGTTACTGATATCGGCGTCGTCCCAACACCTCTACTCTATTTTTCAATAAACCGTCTTCAAAAGGATGCTGGGATCATCGTTACGGCATCCCATAACCCACCGGAATGGAATGGCTTCAAGTTATTCTGGCAGAGGGGATGCATTTATGGAAATGACATGGAAAGAATCAAACAGATAGCTAAAAAAATTGACCTTAAAAAGCTAGGCAGAAAAAGGGGCAAATTAACCAGGTACGAGGGGATAATCCAAGAATACATGAATTTTGTTCAAAATAAAATAAAAATTGAAAAAGAACTTAAGGTAGTGACTGACACGGCAAACGGCACGTGTGGATTGCTGGTTCCGTCCCTTTTTAAGCGGCTAGGATGTAAGGTTTTGACTTTGAACGAAAATCCGGATGGCACATTTCCAGCCCACCTGCCAGAACCAAAGGAAGAGACCTTAGTTGAATTAAAGGAGGAAGTAGTAAAGAATGAGGCAGACTTTGGGGTAGGATACGATGGAGATGGAGATAGAGCAGTTTTCGTCGATGAAAAGGGAAACATAATCCCCGGCGATTTGGTTTTGCTGGTCTTTGCCAAGGATGTTCTTCAAAAAAGCAAAGGCGGAAAGATAGTTTACGAACTGAGTTGTTCCATGGCTGTTGAAGAATACGTGAAACGACACGGCGGAATTCCAATAGTTGAAAGGGTTGGCCACACGTTTATCATGGACAAGATGATTGAAGAAAATGCCCTGTTGGGAGGTGAAAAAAGCAGCCACTTCTATTTTTCTGAATGCTATGGAGTGGATGACGCAATTTTTGCAAGCCTAAGGATGGCTGAAATACTCTCCAAGAGCGAACTGAAACTCTCAGAGATCGTTGACTCCCTGCCTAAGTACCCTTCAATCTATGAGAAAAACTTTGACTGCCCGGATGACCTAAAATTCCTTGTCATCGAAAAGTTAAGATCCAAGTTTAAGGATTACGGCCTAAAGTTTCTGGACATGGATGGAGTAAAGCTGTTAGATGAAGATGGTTGGGTTCTCTTGAGACCCTCCAACACCGAACCAATTATAAGAGTTACCGCTGAAGCGAGAACCGAAGAAAAACTTAAGGAACTCTACGAACTCGCGGAGAAAGAATTAAAGCAAGCCATGAAGGGTGGTTAATTGCAAACGGTTATACTTGCTGGCGGAACAGGAAAAAGGGTTTTTCCCTTAGCAGTGAACAAACCAAAACCCATGTTCAAAATTTTGGGAAAACCCCTAATTCAACACGTTATCGAAACCGTGAAAGAAGCTGGTTTAAAAGATTTTATAATCGTGATAGGCCACAACGGAGAGCAGATTAAAGACTACTTAGCAGATGGCAGCCAACTTGGGGTTAGCATAGAGTATACGGTTCAAAAAGAAGCCTTAGGAATGGCAAACGCCCTTGAAACCACAAAGGATTTAGTGAAAGACAATTTCTTCGTTGTTAACGCCGACGACATTTTTGAAAGTTCGCTGATAAAGGGAATGACCAAGCAATTCAAGAAAAGCGGCGCAGAAATAATTCTGTCCTGTAAACCTGTTGAAGAAACATGGAAGTTCGGTATAATTCAAATAGAGAATGACAAAGTAACAAAGTTTGTTGAAAAGCCGCCGAAAGGGCAGGAGCCAAGTAACATGGCTGTTGTCGGAGTGTACGTACTGACCAAGAAAATCTTTGACTACTATAAAAAAATTCCAGTATCAGACCACCAATACGAAGACGCAATCCAAAGATTCATCGAAGACAAAAACATGGTTAGAGCCGTCAGCTATGATGGGTTTTTCGCGGGCTACAAATACCCTTGGGACCTTTTCTCCATAAATGAGTATCTAATGGATACCCACGTAAAGAAACAGACTATTGAAGGTGGTGTGGATGTTTCGGAAAGGGCGCAGGTTGAAGGGAACGTTTGGATTCAACGGGGAACTAGAATTCTTGAGGGTGCCTGTATAAGAGGACCATGCTACATCGGTTCAAACAGCCTCATCGGAAACAACTCTCTGGTTCGAGATTATTCTTCCGTAGGCAACAATTGTGTCGTAGGTTTTTCAACAGAAATCAAACACTCCTTAATCGGCGACAACTGCTGGTTCCACACAAACTATATAGGCGATTCAGTAATCTCTGACAACTGCCTCTTCGGCGCCGGAACCATAACCGCAAACTTCAGGTTTGACGAGAAGAATGTCAAGTTGAGAATAGAAGGCAAGGAGGTAGATTCCGGCACAGACAAACTAGGCGCCATAGTAGGGGACAACTGCAAAACTGGTATCAACGCTTGTCTTTCACCAGGCACAAGAATTGGCCCCCATAGTATTGTTGGGCCTGGGGTGAACTTGCAAGGCGATCTTGAACCAGGTAAAATAATTTTCATAGATAGGAAAAGTTACGTTGTGACGGAGAATAGGATAACAATTTCTTCCGAGAAGAAATGAGAATTGGTGAAAAAGTTGATGAAATATAAATGAAATGGTACGAGTAGTGTCGGCACTGTCTTTTAGTATGCCCCTTCTTCAGTTTGTCCAAATACTCCTTAACATACAGGAAAATCTTATTTCGTGTTTTTTCATGTGCTGGGCTTGTTCTGTTTGATAAGTTACTCAAAGGGCTCTATGTCAACTTCTAGCCGAAAACAACAAAACGCAAATTATAACTATCCTTATCTCATATTCTCTCTTTAACCGTTAATCGTAATTGTTGGAGGAGCAAGATTGAGTTACGCCAAACGAATACTACATCTAGACCTATCAACTGGAAAGACAGAAATCGAACCTTTGAAGGACGAGATGACTAAAAAATACATTGGAGGCATAGGACTTGGAATACGCCTACTTCTCGACCATTCCAAGCCGGGCATGGACCCCTTCAGCCCAGAAATTCCCCTCATATTTGCGACGGGACCCCTCAGCGGCACCATGGCTCCCACCGCGGGAAACAGCTACGCGGTTGTTTCAAAGTCACCTGCGTCTGGGGGAGTAGGTGAAGCCAAATCTCATGGCTTTTTCGGCGCTGAGATCAAACGCGCTGGATACGACGTATTTATTTTTAAGGGTAAGGCGGAGAAGCCAGTTTACGTATGGGTTGATGACGATTCTGTTCAACTGATGGATGCAAAGCATCTTCTGGGCAAGTCACCAGCAGAAACGGAGGAGACCATCAGAGAGGAGCTGGGAGATCTCTATATTCGTGTAGCAGCCATCGGTCCAGCTGGAGAGAAACTGGTCAAAATCGCCTGCATATTGAATGATACCACCAGAGCTGCTGGAAGGACAGGCATGGGTGCGGTGATGGGTTCAAAGAATTTGAAGGCCGTTGCTGTTCGTGGAACCAAGGATGTCACCGTTGCCAAGCCCGACGAATTCAGAGAGTTCGTGAAGATGCTTCACGAACGGATGAAGGGACCAGCTACAACAAAATACAGAACGCTGGGGACCCCGGAAAATGTTTTAGTTCTTAACTCCTTAGGAGCATTGCCCACCAGAAACTTCACGAACGCTACTTTTGAAGGAGCCGAAAAAGTTAGCGGAGAATACCTAAACAAACGCTTTGTCGCAAAAATCATCGGCTGCTCCTCATGCGCCATGCGTTGCGAACACATAGCGGTGGTACCTGAAGGACCTTACAAAGGAACCACCAGTCGAATGGAGTATGAACCCCTTTGGGCCCTTGGAATAAACTGCGGAATCGACCGCCTAGATGCGATCATTAAGGCCATGAGCGTCTGCAACTACTACGGAATGGACGGTATTGGTGCTGGTGTGATCGTTGGCTTTGCCATGGATTGCTATGAGCACGAAATCCTTACCAAGAAAGATACTGACGGCTTAGATCTCCGATTCGGCAACTATGAGGCTCTGCTGGAAATGCTGAAGAAGATGGGCACCCGAGAGGGTCTGGGAGACATATTGGCGGAAGGTGTAAAGAGAGCCGCGGAAAAAATCGGAAAGGGTGCAGAAAAATACGCCAACCACATTAAAGGACTGGAAATGACGGGCTATGACATTAGAGGCCTAAAAACAGCAGCCTTGGGATACGCCGTTTCCTTCCGCGGAGCCGACCACAACAGACACGGAGCCTACGCCCCCGACGTGAAAGGGTCGGTCGATCGCTTCAAGGCTGAAAAAGGAAGAGGAAAACTCGTCAGAGAAATTGAAGACTTATACACGATAATTGACTCCCTTATTCTGTGTAAATTTTCTAGGGGGGTATACTACGAAACGTTCAAAGATTTGGCGCAATATTACACGCTGGCGACAGGCATCGAGGTAACTCCAGAAGAGCTTCAGGTAACTGGCGAAAGAATAAACAACCTGGCAAGAGTCTTCAATGTTCGAGAAGGCTTCTCGAGGAAAGACGACCACTTGCCAGCGAAAGTAATGAGCACGCCCATACCTGACGAAGTAGTTTCGAAGGGAAGCTACGTCAGCCAAAAGGAGCTGAACCTACTCCTAGATGATTACTATGAAGTTCGCGGATGGACGAAGGATGGTATCCCAACAATAGAAAAACTCAACGAAATTGGACTCAACGATCTCGCGTACATAGTGAAACCGAAAAAAGAAAAATGAAATGGAGGAACAAAAAATGGCTGTAAGACCTGCAAGAAAGTTTGTTTCCGCTGATCCCGAAAAATGCGTCGGTTGCGCTGTTTGTGAGTACGTATGCTCATTGGAAAAAGAGAAGGTCTTTAACCCTACTAAGTCTCGGATACGCGTCGTACGTTTGCATCCACTCATCAACTTGTCGGTGACCTGTAGGCTTTGCGAAGACGCTCCATGCGTGGCCTCGTGTCCAAGAGACGCTTTAGAACAGTCTGAGGAAACAGGCGTCATCCTGATTGACGAGGAGAAGTGCAACGGTTGCGGCTGGTGCATCGAAGCATGCGACTACGGCGCCATCATGCTGCATCCTGAAACGAGAGTAGTGTTTACTTGTGATCTCTGCGATGGCGAGCCCAAGTGCGTGGAATGGTGTCCGGAAGAAGCACTGGACTTCGTGACAAGAGACATTCTCGCTCAAAAGGCGAGGATAACCGTCGTAAAGAAGCTGTTCCAAGAAGCCATGAAAACTGTACCAGGTTAAAGCAGATTCAAAGTTTCATTCCCCCTTTTCCTTTGTTTCAATGCTAGTTCTTAAGGTTAAGTAGTTCAAATCCCGACTAATTCCAATATGGAACTGATGTAAAGTAAAATCTAGGATTCTATGGAAGAATCTTTGACAGAAGATTGGTCAATTTTACTGCAGTTTTCCTTAGTTCTGCCGTGAGGCCTTCTCCAAAGTCGGTGTCTTTTGGCTGTATTAGGAGTAAGGCAATCTTGGCGCTTGTTGTTTTTGCAAGGTATTCGCAGAATATTTGGAGAGGTAGGGCATGAGTTGATATGGCGGTTTGCTTCATCATCTGGCCGGGCTCAATGAGTTTTGAGGAACCGAGGTCTATGGTTAACAGAGCGGCATCGATGATTAGTATGTGGGTGGGTTTGAATTCGGTTATTGATTCTATGAAGCTTTCTGGAACGGTTTCACATTCTATTAAATAGACGGATGGGGAGACTTTATTCCGTAATTTTCTTACGATTTCAACTCCCACAGAATCGTCTTTTCGAAGCGGGTTTCCTATGCCTGCAATTACTACTTTTTGAGCGTTTGAAAGCCAGTTCTTCAACTTATCTTCGATGTCGTTCGTCTTGATTTTGGAACTAACCATACGCGTCTCAACTTTAGATTATAGGCAATTTAAACCCATTTCTAATAGATTCAGATAAATAGTTTTATAAACCACTCCATCCGCATTTCTTTTTCTAATCGTTTAAAATTATAGGAAGACTTGGATAGGAGTGGAAATTGTGAAATATGTAAAATTGCCTAAAGAAAACCTTGACGCTTTCGTGGAAAACTTGAAAACCCATGGAAAGGTTTATGGTCCAGTCAAAATCGGTGAATACTACTCTTTTCAGGAAATCAATAATTCAAAAGAAATGAGTCTCGAATACTCGAGAACGATGATTCCCCCTAAGAAATTCTTCTTGAAGCTTAAGGAAAGGCTATTCACCTTTAATGAAGAAAAGGGCGAATACAAGGAAACGCTTGAAGAAGAAAAAATTGTTGTGTTTGGGATTCATCCATGCGACATCAATGCGCTGAAACTTATGGACAAAATCTACATAGATGAAACTCCGGACAAATACTACAAAATGAGAAGAGAAAACGCGGTAATAGTAGGATACGGTTGCCACCCAGATGAATACTGCTTCTGCCATTCCTTGGGAACCAATTATGCTGCGGACGGGTTCGACCTATTTCTCCACGAACTTAAAGACGGATTCTTTGTAAGGGTCGGAAGTGACAAGGGAAACGCCATTGTAAGCGAGATTTCAGAGCTGATAAAGGATGTAGAAGGCAGTGACATAGAAGAGTTTAGGGCGGCTGAGAGAAAGAGGGAAAAAGAGTATACCCTTGAATTAAACATTCGTGGAATCACGGACATGCTGGCGCTAGCCTATGAAAGTGAAGTTTGGAAAGAATATGCTGACAAATGCTTCGGTTGCGGCAGTTGTAACCTAGTTTGCCCCACTTGCAGATGTTATGATGTTGTTGACAATGTTAATTTAAATCTAAAAAGCGGCGAAAGGCTGAGAAGACTGGATTCTTGTATGCTTAGAAAACACGGTTTGGTCGCAGGGGGTTTAAACTTTAGACCCACAAGAATTGAGAGGCTTAGAAACAGATTTAACTGTAAGGGAAGTCTGAGAGAAGATACATTGAACTGCGTTGGTTGTGGGAGATGTACCGTCTATTGCCCCTCCCAAATAGATTATGTGGAAGTTCTCAAGAAGGTAAGAGGTGAGCTATGATGGAGAATGTTCTTCTTCCAAAATTGGCGAAGATTGTGAAAAGTGAAAAGATGACGGCGATAGAAAGATTTCTCCAAGTGGAAGTACTGGATAAAAAGTTCGCAGAAGTGTTTGATTACCAGCCGGGACAGTTCATAGAAGTCAGCATTATGGGTGTGGGAGAAGCCCCAATTTCTACATGCTCCATACGAACCAAAAAGGGCGTCATAGATTTATGCGTCAGAAACGTGGGGCGAGTCACCAACGCAATTCACCACCTGAACATAGGATCATTAATTGGAATAAGAGGACCCTACGGAAACGGATTTCCAATGGAGGAAATGGAGGGAAGCAATCTACTGCTGGTAGCTGGAGGCTTAGGAGTCGCGCCCCTCCGATCTGTTCTTCAATACGCTCTAAAAAACAGAGCGAAATACAAGGACATAACCGTCTTCTACGGTATCAGAACTTATGACACCATGTTGTTCAGAGACGAATTCTATAATCTTCTCGCGGAAGGCGACAAGTTAGGTTGCAAATTTTACCTATCTTATGAAGACTCGAAAGATAAACAATGTATTTCATTAGAAGCAGAGCATAGTGAAAGATGCATGTGCGGGGTCGTAACCAAGTTGTTTGAAAGAATAAAATTGTCTCCCGAAGATACGTATGCCATAATCTGCGGTCCCCCCATAATGTACCGATTTGTCGTGCAAGAACTTACAAAGAAGCAAGTTCCCCCAGAGAAAATATACATGACCCTTGAAAGAAGAATGAAGTGCGGAATAGGAAAATGCGGCCACTGCATAATCGGCGACGGAACATCCATAAAGTACGTCTGCAAAGACGGACCAGTGTTTACCTACTGGGACGCCCTTCATACGAAAGGCATGATCTAGGAGGCACATAACATAGCAAAACCAAAAATCGGTATTTACGGTCTAACTGGCTGCGCTGGCGACCAGTTGATGATTTTGAACCTTGAAGATGAATTGCTGGATCTACTGAGTAATTTGGACGTAAAATCTTTCATCATGGCAAGTAGTGCTCATGAGGAAACCGACTTGGATGTAGCATTTGTTGAGGGTTCTGTCAGTACCGAAGAAGGTTTGGAACGTCTGAAGGACATAAGAAAGAGAAGCAAGATACTAATCGCCATAGGAGACTGCGCGGTATGGGGATGCGTTCAAGCCATGAGAAACCAAGAGATGAGTATGAAAGAAAGGATGAGGAAAGTATACGATAAAGAAGAAAACTTTTATGATGTGCTTGAGCCAAAAGGCCTTTCAGCCTATGTAGATGTCGATCTGGAGATACCAGGTTGCCCCATTGACAAAATTGAGTTTCTTAATGCTGTTCTTTCGCTACTGCACGGTGACTTACCAGAAGTAAAAGATTATCCAGTGTGCGTTGAATGTAAGCTCAACGAGTACCAATGTCTACTTGTAGAAAAGGGGATGCCCTGTCTAGGACCAATAATAGTTGCAGGTTGCAACGCATTATGCCCAGGATTAGGAGTAGACTGTATTGGGTGTAGAGGGCCTATCAGGGATGAAACAAATGCCGCAGAGGAGTTAAATGTTCTAAAAGAGAAGGGCTACGACGAAAAATACATTAAGAACAGACTGAAGTTTTTCGGAGCAAACTTTGGTGAAATAGCCAAATTATCCAAAATGCTAGAGAAAAAACAACCGGGAAAAGGAGGTAAGTGAAAAATGAGTAGAGAAATAGTAGTAGAACATCTGGCCAGAGTTGAAGGCCACGGAAGAATAGAGGTCACGGTTGAAGGTGAAAAAGTAAAAGATGTCAAGATGGGAATTCTTGAAGGCCCAAGATTCTTTGAGGCATTCATTGAAGGCGTAAAGTACGACAAGGTTCCAGATGTAATGAGAAGAATCTGCGCAATATGCACCGCCGCCCATAGCCTTGCTTCCATTCGCGCTATTGAGAAGGCTTTCAAAGTCGAAGTTACCCCCCAGACAAAGTTGCTGAGGGACCTCCTCATACATGGAGAGATGATTGAAAGCCACGCATTACATGTGTTCATGCTCGCGCTTCCAGATTACTTAGGATATCCAGATGCAATAAGCATGGTTGACAAGTATGCCAAGGAAGTGAAGGCGGCGCTCCAACTAAAAAAAGCGGGAAACATGGTCCACATCCTTTTAAGTGGAAGAGAAGTCCACGGCATGAATGAACGCGTAGGAGGAATTTCAACCATACCCGAAGAGCAAGACCTGCTCGCAATCAGGAAAGCCATGGAAGGCTCCAAAGCAACAGCTGAACTTGCGGTAAAACTGTTCACAACCATAGATGTCCCTGATTTTGCACAATCCGAAAATGCTCTCATGGCGTTGGATCCGGGAAAGAAATTTGGATATATCGGCGATTACGTGCTGATTTCCAATGGAGAAAGGAGAAGAGTTGAAGAGTACAGAGAACTGACAAATGAAAAAGTGGTGAAGCACGCCCACGCAAAGCACTCTTCCTACAAGGATTCTCCCTTCATGGTTGGAGCCCTTCCCAGAATTTGTCTTTGCAAAGACAAACTCTACGGAACAGCTAAGGAGCTGTTTAAAGAGTATGAAGACAAACTGGATCACAGAAATTCTCTAAACAATAACCTAGCCCAAGCAATAGAGCTCGTCCACAGCGTAGACAGATGCATCGAAGACATAGACGAGCTTTTGAGCAACGGCCTCGAAAAAGAGGGGCTGGTGGAAATTGAGCCAAGAGAAAGCTCCGCAGTCGGCGCCGTAGAGGCTCCGAGGGGAATTCTCTACCACAACTATTCCTTCGATGAGAACGGTTGCATAACTAAAGCCAACGTGATAACGCCCACAGCTATGAACTGCGCCAACATAGAGAAGGACTGTAGAGTTGCTGTTGAAAGGCTGGTCGCTGAGGGAAAGAAGAATTTAGAAGAGCCCTTGGAGCTAATTGCAAGGGCCTACGATCCTTGCATATCCTGCTCGGTGCACCTAGTTAAAGTAAAGTTTCTTTAGAAGGGCTTCAGACAGACCGTAAACACGAGGTTAGCGGTAGTCTACATTGCCTTCATAATTTATGATTAGCGAAGCACATCCATGGTTATGCAGAAAGGAAACAATCTGTTATGTGTTAGCCAAAACGTATGTTAGGTAGCCTTCTTTCTCTCCAACGACTTTAACCTTACGAAACAACCTGAGGCTTTCAAGGCATATCGCGCGTGTGTCACCTTTTCAAGGTTTTCAGCAACTTTTTGTTGTGGCTGTATATTTTCACTTCGAGGGGCATTTGACCTATTGCGAAGTGGGTTGCGCAGGCCCAGCATGGGTCATAGGCTCTGAAGGCCATCTCCACCATGTTCAATATTCCCTGGCTCACTTCTCCGCCGTGTATAAGGCCTTTGGCTGCGTCTCTTATGGACATGCATATGGCGGAAGAGTTGTTTGTTGTAGCCACTATTAGATTGACCTTTTTTATTAGGGCGTCTTCGTCAAGTTGATAGTGATGTATCAGGGTGCCCCTGGCCGCTTCGATTATTCCGACTCCTTCTCTGGGGTTGCCTACCTCATTCCGAAGGTCTTTACTTGTTATCTCCTCGTCTCTGCTTAGTTCTAAGCATCTTTCTGCCGCGTATAGTAGTTCTATGAGTCTGGCCCAATGAAATGCAAGAGTTGAGTGTACCGGCTTTCCGCCCAGTGTTTCATACATTCTCTCATATTCTTGCTGTGCTAGAGGAGTTGCCATACCCTCTGAAGCGTTTAACCTACCGAGCGGTCCAACCCTGTAAACGCCACTTGCTGGACCGTCAACTAAGCCTTTCCATCCAACCTTTTTGAGGTACGTCAATTTCGTGTATGTCCAGTCTTCCACGCGTTCCTCGATGACATCCAAGTATTCGGAGGGGCCAAATTTCACAAACTCTTTGCCTTGAGGGTCAACCACCCTTACTTTACCATCATAGAAGTTGACTTTGTTGTTTTGGTCAACCGTGCCCATGTAATACGTTTTGAGAGTGTACGGGGCACTCAGGATTATGTCTACGTACTTCTTGTTCTTCAACACAACATCATCAAATATTTTTAAGCTGAACTTTGCGAATTCAACGCTAGACTCCGCCATCTCTTCAATTTCCTGCCTCTCCTCCTCTGTGAGTCCTTTGGATATGCCCCCAGGTAGTCCACAGTTGGGGTGAGTTGCTTTTCCGCCAAACATGGCGGTGATTTTTTGTCCGTAGGCTCTGTGCTTTATTACCTCTTTCGCTATGTCTAAACCAACTTTTCGGATTACTCCAAGAATGTTTCTTTCCGCTGGTGGGGCATCTGGTCCAACAACAAAGTCTGGTGCCCCTAGAAAGTAGAAGTGAAGAGTGTGATCATAGACATAATAGCCACTATACATGAGTTCCCTAAGCTTTTTAGCTGCCGGAGGAGGTTCAACGTTAAATGCGGCGTCTAACGCTTTTGTTGAGGCAAAATGGTGCGCAACTGGGCAAACACCGCAGATTCTGGGCGTAATTATCGGTAAATCCTCGGCCCTTCTACCCTCGCAGAACCTCTCAAACCCTCTCAGCTCTGGAACTTGGAAGTAAGCGTTCTCTACGTTTCCATCCTCATTTAGGAATATGGATATTTTTCCATGGCCCTCTAGTCTAGTGATGGGGTCTATGGTTATTGTTTTCATTCTTTTATGACCCTCCGTTTAAGAAGAGAAGCTGGCAACGAATACTTGTAAAAGGTTCCTAGGGGGTCTTTAATCTGGGCAACCAGTTTTTCCGCGTCATACTCCGGCCCCCTTTCTCCACCAACTCCCAAAATTGATGAGAGGGCACTCATCATTGCTGCCCCCTGTTCCACCTCATTTGGACATGGTCCTCCACATCCTGTGCATGGCATATTTGCGCTGACACACTGGGTCTCGCAGCCGCCACGAGTCGCAGGTCCCATACAGATTATTCCTTGTTCCAGAAGGCATCTTTCTGGTTCTGGAGTAATCTCGTAGACTCTGTATATCTTGGAAATTTTCTTGTCTTCTTTTTTCCTAGGACATTCATCGCAGACAGACTTCACGGGAGCAAGCACAGAACCTTTCGGAGGCAACTCATTTTTAGCAATTGCCTCCACTGCCTTAGCTACTTGGGCGGATGGTGGAGGGCATCCGGGCAGGTAGTAGTCTACATCCACGGTTTGATCGAGAGTTTTCACTGTGTCAAAGAATTCTGGCAGCTTCAACTCCCCTTCCGGAACCTTGAAAGAAGTCTTGGGGGTTCCGGAATTGGGGTTATTTGTAGAGGGGGACTGAAGGTATGCCCTTTCAAAGACCTCTTTTCTATTTGCAACGTTTGCGAGACCTGGAACGCCGCCTAATTGGGCACATGAACCGAAGGCTAGTAGAACCTTAGATTTCTTTCTCAAGAGTTTGGCCATATATTCCTGTTCTTCGGTTCTAATGGCACCGTTGAAGAAGCAGACATCTATGTATTTGTCGGGCATTGCCTCTACATCTTTATATTTGATGTCCATCGCCACTGGCCAAAAGACAATGTCAGCTATGGCAACGACATCGAGAATTTTCTCGTCTATATCCAAAACTGCGATTTCACAGCCTCCGCAGCTAGCAGCCCAGTAGAAGGCAAACTTCAGCTTTTCCTTTTCCATAGAAATCACAGGAGACTCACAAGTTCAGAGGCGTCGACCCTAAGGTCTTTAAAGGCTAATTCATCGGGGCTCATGCCCATAGCTAGCCCCAATAGCTGTGAATAGTGAAGCACGGGGATGCGGAATTTTTCATTGAAGGTTCTTTCTATTCTGGATTGGTTAAGGTCATACATCATGTGGCAGAACGGACACACGGTGATCATCGCCTGTGCCCCTACCGCCCTAATGTGATCAAGTTTTTCTCTAGCCAACTGAAGTGGAATTTCAGCGTTTACACCGATTATTGGGGCGCCGCAGCACTCCGTTTCATCCATGTAGTCCAAGCATTTTGCGCCAGTTACTTTGATTAGGGTTTTGAGAGCTGTGGGGTTTTCCGGGTCATCAAAGCCTACGACCTTTCCGGGACGAATGACGTGGCATCCGGTATGCTGCGCTACGCGGAGCTGAGTGAGCGGCTTTTGAACGTTATCCTTTATCTTTTCAAAGCCAACGTCTTTCGCGAGCACGTAGATAAGATGTTTAACAGTTATTGTCCCCTTGAATTCCATGCCTATTTCCTTTAAGTATCCATTAACCCTCTCCCTGAGTTTCCTATCTTCCTTGAGTTCTTTGTTTACGTGGTTTAGGGTACCGAAACATCCGTTGCATAATGCCACGATATTTAGGTTTTGTTGCTCTGCCAAACAGAGGTTTCGCGCCGCTAGGGTGAGCATCATGTCGTGGTTTACTGGATCCAGTGGTAATCCACAGCAATTAAACTCCGGCATTTCCACTACTTCTACTCCAAGTTTGTCGAGGACTTTTCTTGTGGAAATCTCGTAACTGGAGATTCTGTACGGGATAACGCATCCCATAAAGAGTAAGTACTTTAGCTCCGGCATTTAGGTTCCCACCTTTTCAAGTATCTTGGAAAGACCTGTGATGTCGAAAAGTTTTGCAACGTTTTCCAGGTTAGCTTTTGGGAGGAGGGGCAGCCCTTCCTCTGCCCTCTTTTTGAGGCGCAGTTCCGGAATCATGTATGCGTAGCCTGTTTTTAGAATGTTAGAAGCCAACTCTTTAAAGACGACAGGCATATCCCTTTCTCTCACAGATAGGTTTCGAAGAGCCCGTATAATGTCGGCGATTCCCACGTCTTGCGGACAATGGTCGATGCATGTAAAGCAGGTAGAACAGAGCCAGATGACGTCGCTTGAAAGAAGTCTGTCTTTCAGACCTAGTTGCGTCATTCGGATGAGTTTTCTGGGTCTGTAGAAGTCGCTGAATCGCGCGATGGGGCAGTCAGCTGTGCAGGTGCCGCATTGGAAGCACAGCATGACCTTTTCTGCGCCGGGAATTTTGCTGATCTCGTATTTGAATCTGGGATCTACATCGGTGATTTTGAGCACCATTCTTTGTTCAGTTTCCTTAGCTTCTCCTTTTTCAGTCTCAGCCATAGATTAAACCCTCCACTTGCACCTTCAATGGGCTTGGTCCAAGTTTCTTTATTTCCTCCGTCATATCCTTAATAACTGTTGCGAATTTATCTCCTTCCGACGCAGAGACCCATTCTATCCTAAGCCTTTCGGGCTCGATACCAAACTGGAGTAAAAGCTTCTTCAACATCATGATCCTTCGATGTGCTTTGAAATTGCCTGAGATGTAGTGGCAGTCGGATGGGAGGTGGCATCCAGCGACCAGAACCCCGTCTGCTCCGCTTCTAAATGCTTCGAGGATGAAAACTGGGTCCACCCTTCCACTGCACATCACCCGCACGATCCTGATGTTTGGAGGATACTGAATCCGGCTTACGCCAGCTAGGTCCGCCCCTGCATACGCGCACCAGTTGCACAGGAAACCAACGATTTTTGGCTCAAACTCAGTCATGTTTCTTCTCCCTCAACGCTGCTCTGACTTGAGCAAGTATTTCATCATCTGTGAAATGAAGCATGCTTATAGCTCCTGTGGGACAGGAGGAACCGCAAACACCGCAACCTTTGCACAGAGCCTCAAGAACAGTTGACACCAACTTTCCGTCTTTCCCTTCCATTTTGATGGCGCCGTACTCGCAAAGGGCTTCGCAGATTCTGCACCCGCTGCACAAGTCTTCGTTGACGCTCGCGATAGCCCCCTCCACTTCTAAAGCCTTTTTGGAGAGAATTGTGATTGCGCGAGCCGCGGCTCCACACGCTTGCGAAATACTTTCTTCAATTAGCTTCGGTGAATGCGCCAACCCGCATAGAAACACGCCTTCAGTCGCGAAATCAATAGGGCGAAGCTTCATGTGAGCCTCCAAGAAAAATCCGTCCTTGGTGAGGGGAACCTTCAACATTTCTGATATTCTTTGGTTGTCAGGATTTGGAATTGTAGCTGCGCTCAGCACCAAGAGATCTGGCTCGATTGGGAGCCATGTTTTTAAAACGGGCTCCATTGCCAAAACTTTGAGGGGCCCATTTTCTCTTGAAACCCTAGGTTTGTTTTCATCGTCATATCGTATGAACAAAATCCCTCTACTCGCAGCCTCACGGTAATAGTCCTCATTTAACCCGTATGTTCTTACATCCTTATAAAAAACGTAAACATCTGTTTCCGAGCTTAATTCCTTAATTTTCAATGCGTTTTTAACAGCTTGTACGCAGCATATTCGTGAACAGTTGGGACGTTCCTCATTTCTTGATCCGACGCATTGTATCATCGCCACCGTCTTCGCGTTGAACTCGCCCTTAGCCAGTCTTTCCTCCAGTTCACGCTGCGTCAACACTCTTTCATCTTCCTTATACAGATATTCAGTTGGCTTATATTCAATGGCTCCAGTTGCCACTATTACGATACCGTGGTCGATCTCCTTTTTTTCACCGTTGTGGTTCAGTGTAGTTTTGAAGTTTCCGACGTATCCCTCTATGTTGGCAATTTCCGCGCCTAGATAAACATGAATCTTCTCGTTTTCAGAAACTTCTTTAACAATCGAGCTTAGCCGCTCCTGTGGGTCTTCACTTCCCAGCACATAATGGATGTGGCGCAGGTTCCCTCCAAGCTCCTTCTCCTTTTCCACCAAGTGAACATCAAAGCCTTGTTTCGCCAGTTCCAACGCAGCAGTCATGCCGGATAAGCCACCGCCTATGACTAAGCCCACGGGAACAACATTAATCATGGGCTTTTTCAGGGGTTTCAACAAGCGAGCCTTGGCCACAATCGACCTTACCAAGTCTTTAGCCTTCTCTGTTGCTTTCTCGTGCTCGTGCATGTGCACCCACGAGCATTGGTCCCGGATGTTGGACATCTCGAAGAGGTAGATGTTGAGCCCGGCCTCTCGTATGGTCTCTCTGAAGAGGGGCTCGTGGGTTCTCGGGGTGCACGAAGCCACGACTACACGGTTTAGGTTGTGCTCCTTGATCTTCTCCCGTATCCTCTTCTGCGTGTCTTGCGAGCACGTGTAGAGGTTTTCCTCTGCGTACACGACGTTTGGCAGAGTCTTAACGTACTCCACGATCTCTGGCACGTTCACTACTCCGCCGATGTTGATGCCGCAGTGACAGATGAACGCTCCGATGCGGGGTTCTTCACCGGACACGTCTATCTCTGACGGAAGCTCCTTTATGACCGTGAGTTTACCCCTCTCCGTGGCGATGATGCTAGCAGCCTTCGCCGCGGCTCCGCTCGCTTGAGCCACGCTTTCCGGTATGTCCTTGGGGGCGGCAAATGTGCCGCAGACGTAGATTCCTGGTCTGGAGGTTTCTAGGGGTGAGAAAGTTTCGGTAGAGCAGAAGTTATACTTGTTGAGTTTGATGCCGAATGCTTTGGCGAGTCCCTCGACCCCCTTGGGCGGTCTCATACCCACCGACAGAACTACGAGGTCGAATTCTTCGTCTTTCGGCTCCTCCTCCACCACATGTCTCACGATAAGATTTTGTGACTCCGGAACCTCCTCCACGCGAGAAACCCTGGATCGGACAAACCTTACCCCGTACTCTTCCTCAGCCCGACTGTAATAAGCGTCAAACTCTTTCCCGAAGGCGCGCATGTCCATGAAGAAAATGGTGCATTGGAGGTCTGGATTGTGCTCCTTGGCTATGATTGACTCCTTGATGGCGTACATGCAGCAAGCGAAGGAGCAGTAGTTGTTTCCGAGCTTGGCGTCTCGTGAACCAACGCATTGGATAAAGGCTACTCTTCGTGGGACTTCGCCGTCAGAAGGTCTTAAAACCATTCCGCCGTAGGGTCCTGAGGCGCTTAGAATGCGCTCAAACTCGATGCTGGAGATCACGTTTGGATATCGGCCGTAACCGTACTCGCTCTTGAGGCTGGGGTCAAACTCCTCGAAACCCGGCGCTAGGACGATTGATCCAACGTTTAGTACGATTTCTTTCTCCTCTTCATCGTATTCGATTGCGCCTGCCTTACAAACCTCTTGGCATGTTCCGCACCCAATACATTTGTCTCTGTCGATAGCGAAGACCAAGGGAACCGCTTGTGGATACTTGACGTAAATTGCGCATCTTTCACTTAGACCCTGATTGAATTCGTCTATTGCCTCAACAGGGCACTTCTGAGCGCATACGCCACAACCAGTGCACTTCTCTTCATTGACACGCCTAGGCCTCCTTATCAGTTTAACTTTGAAGTTTCCCTCTTCACCCTCGACGCTCCTTATCTCCCCACCCATCACCAGCTCAATGTTAGGATGCCTTCCAGCGGTAACAAGTTTGGGCGCGAGAATACACATTGCACAGTCGTTGGTTGGGAATGTTTTGTCCAGTTGGGTCATAGTGCCCCCTATGGTTGGCGATTCGTCCAGTAAGTAGACTTTAAATCCTGAGTCTGCTAGATCGAGGGACGCTTGTATTCCTGCTATTCCGCCGCCGACGACTAGTACGGCTCCTACCTTGTCTTTCATCTTCCCACCTCCAGCGCAGTGTATAATGGAGATGTCCCCTCGACTCTGTCAACCGTGATCAAGCCTCTTCGTCTCATAACCACTACGTGACGTAGCACCGTCTTGGAATCTAAGTCCAGACGCTCGGACAACTCCTTGACGGACAAGGGTTTCTCCTTAACCAAAAGATAAATTCTGTTGCGCACAAATTCAGTGTCGATAACTTCGTTCAGGATTTTATCAAGCTCTTCCTCTGAGACTTTTTCTCCATACACGTTTCCATCATCAATCATCGTTTTCTCTCTGCCCACCAATAGTCGCAGTCTAAAGTCTTCTGCCGCTGCCTTGGCTGCTAATACACCTGCCAGTATGTTCTTGTCTGGTTTGTCTCCAGCCAACGGAGATGGACCCAGAGCTTTTATTTGTTCTACAAAATCCTTGACAAGTTCCGCAAATCGCCCACCCTCCGAGGCGGAGACCCATTCAAGACGTAGACGTCCCACCTCCAAACTAGTTCGCGCCAGAAGTTTTTTCAACACATTTATCTTACGCTCAGCATAAAGGTTGCCAGATATATAGTGGCAGTCGCCAATATGGCAACCCATCACCAGGACGCCGTCGGCGCCTTGGGCCAGCGTTTCCAGAACGATGACTGGCTCAACCCTCCCGCTGCACATCAACCTTATTATCCTTATGTTTGTCGGGTAGGATATTCTGCTAACTCCCGCTAAGTCAGCGCCAGCATAAGAACACCAATTGCAGAGGAATCCAACTATTCTTGGTTCAAACGTCATGCGGATGTCCTCCCTAAAGCAGCGAGAGCCTGGGCCATCACCTGTTCGCTGGTAAAGTGACGCATTTCAATAGCCCTTTCAGGGCAAGTTGCCGCGCAGACTCCGCATCCCTTACAAACAACTTCCGTCACCCTAGCAACGCCCTTCTCATCCTTCTCTATGGCGCCGTACGGGCAAAGTTTCACGCAAGTTCCACAGCCGCTACACAAATTCTCGTGCACTACAGCCGTTATCGCCTCGGTTCGTAAACGTTTAAGAGCCATGGGAATAGCCGCCCTGGAAGCAACCCCAAAAGCTTGCGATACGCTTTCCGGCGTGTCTTTGGGGCTGTGAGCCGTGCCACAAACATAAATTCCGTCGGTCGCGAAGTCTATGGGCCTTAACTTGACATGAACCTCAAAAAAGAAACCATCTGGACCAAGTGGCACCTTAAGTATTTGAGACAGCTCCCTCGCGTCTTCATGCTGGATAAGGGGCGTCGACAATACTACTAGGTCGCTTCCGATTTTAAGTTCCTCATTGAGGAGTGCATGATAAACGTTGACGGTTAGTTCTCCGTTTTTTCCAGAAACAACTCTTGGAGATTTTTCTTGGAGGTATTTAACGAACTTAACTCCTTTGTCTTGGGCCGTTCGATAATGTTCTTCATAATGTTTTCCATAGGTTTGGAGCTCTCGGAAAAGGATGTAGACATCGGTGTCTGGATGCAAATCCTTTATGAGCAGGGCATTTTTGATGGCGGTCATGCAACATATTCTAGAACAGTAAGTCCGGCCTTCTTTCTCCCTAGCCCCAACGCATTGAATCATGACTACACTTTCCGGCTTCTTCAACTGACCGTCCTTAAGAAGCTGCTCAAGCCTAAGCTGAGTTATTACGTTGTCGTATTCACCGTATCCATACATGCCAACGGGCTCAAAAATGGGGGCTCCTGTGGCCACGATTATGGTGCCTGCCTCAAAGTTTGCAGTTTCGTCGTTTGCCTTTTGAACCGTGACCTCAAAGTTTCCTATGAACCCTTTAACCTGCTTGACAACTGTTGACGTTAACACCTCTATACTTTTGTTCGACTTCACGGAGTTGACGACATGGTTTAGGCTTTCGGAAGCATCTTGCATGGTTGGATACAACTTGTACAGATGTCCAAGCATCCCGCCGAGTTCCGGTTCTTTCTCGACTATGTGAACCTTAAAACCTTGGTTGGAGAGGCAAAGTGCGGCGGTCATGCCTGAAATGCCGCCGCCGATGACTAGGGCTGAGGGCGTTACGTCTATTTCTGGTTCTTCCAGAGGCTTGAGTAAACGAGACTTGGCAACAGCCATGCGAACAAGGTCTTTTGCCTTTTCTGTAGCCCCTTCAGGTTCATGCATGTGCGCCCATGAACATTGATCTCGGATATTCGCCATCTCAAAAAGGTACTTGTTTACTCCAGCTTCTTCACAAGCGCCTCTGAAAAGTGGCTCATGGGTTCTAGGCGTGCAAGAAGCCACGATAACCCTGTTAAGATTGTACTTTGCTATACCTTCCTTTATCTTGCTTATACCCTCTGAGGAACATGTGTAGAGATTTTCCTCTGCGTAGACGACACACGGCAACTTTTTGGCGTATTCCACCACTTCAGGTACGTTAACAACGCCGCCTATGTTGATGCCGCAGTGGCAGACGAAAACACCAATTCTAGGAGTTTCCTCTTCCATACTTTCCATTTCAATTCTCCTCACTAGCCACAAGTGCTATTACTTCGGCGGCTCTAGCAGCCGCTCCACTGGACTGCGCGACTGATTCTGGGATGTCTTTGGGGCCTTGAGAGTATCCGCATATAAAAATGCCGGGAACATTTGTGTCGACTGGTGCGAATAGCGGGTCTTTAGATTTGAAGAAACCGTGTTCATCAAGCTCTGCTCCAAGGATTTTCTCCAACTTGGTATTACTGTCGTTAGGAATCAAAGCTGGACAGAGCACAACTAAGCCCACTTTTAACTCCTTTACTTTTCTGTCCAGTGTATCTTCATATCGGACTATGAGATCCCTTGTTTTCGGGTCTTCTATAATTTCGTCTGGTCGCCCCCTGATGTACTCTACGTCCCACTCTTCTCTCGCCCTCGTAACGAATTCTTGGAAGCCCTTTCCAAAGACCCTAAGCTCTATGTAAAATATGTAAACTTCAACTTCAGGCTTATGCTCTTTTAAGATGATGCTCTCCTTTGTAGCGTACATGCAGCATACGCTAGAGCAGTAGGGGAAACACTTCTTTCTCTGGCTCCTTGAGCCGACGCATTGTATGAAAGCTATTTCATTCGGCTCTTTGCCGTCTGATGGCCTTAAAAGCTTGCCACCGGTGGGGCCGGATGCGTTAACTAGACGCTCAAGCTCTAGAGACGTTATAACGTTCTTGTATTGTTTGTAGCCGTATTCTCCAATTATGGACGGATTGAAAAGGTTGAAACCTGTGGCGATGATTATAGCTGAGACGTTAATTGTGAGTTCTTCTGGTTTCTTGTCAAAGTCTACGGCGTTGGCTTGACAGAACTTTTCGCATATTTTGCACACGCCTTTCTGGAAGTATAGGCAGTTATCTTTGTCAATTGTTGCAACCCTAGGTACGGCTTGTGGGAAAGGCAGATAAATGGCCCTTCTCATTCCTAGCCCCATCTCAAATTCGTTAGGCACCTTTATTGGGCATTTTTGCATACATGTACCGCAGCCTGTGCATTTACTCTCGTCAACGAACCTCGGATTCCTCAAAACTTTCACAGTGAAATTTCCGGCTGAGCCGCTGACCTCTTCTACTTCAGAGTAGGTGAGCAACTTAATGTTCGGATGGCGGAAGCATTCGATCATCTTGGGCGCGAGGATGCAGATTGAACAGTCCATTGTTGGAAAGGTTTTGTCCAGTTGAGCCATCCTTCCGCCAATGCTCGGAGTTTTCTCCACTAGGTAGACCTCTAGTCCTCTGTCGGCAAGGTCTAGGGATGCCTGTATCCCCGCGATGCCACCGCCAATGACCAAGACAGAACTTTTCTCTCTCAATAGATCCACCGCTTATACGATTTCATTAACTGGCTTTCCACCTTTCAGATACTGACTAATCGAATCAGCAACCATTTTCCCGGCAGCGATGGCCTCAATAACGGTCGCTGGCCCCGATATCACGTCTCCCCCGGCAAACACACCCGGCAAACTCGTTTCTAAAGTAACCGGGTCTACCAAAACGGTATTTCTGCGAGTAACCGCAACATCTTTGGGAAGAAACGAGAGGTCCGGTGTTTCACCAATAGCTGGTATCACCGTATCAACAGTCATAGCATATTCAGAGCCTTTGATTGGTATTGGCCTCCTTCTCCCAGTCTCATCAGGCTCTCCCAACATCATCCGGATGCACTCTATAGCGGCGACGTGTCCGTCTTCGCCTAAGATTCTACTCGGAGACACCAAAAACTGAATGTTCACTCCCTCTTCCTCCGCCTCTTTCACTTCCCAAGGATTCGCCGGCATCTCCTCCCTTGACCTTCTATACAAAACACATACCTCTTTTGGTCCAAGTCGAAGAGCTGTTCTCGCTGCATCCATGGCGACGTTGCCGCCCCCAATTACTGCAACCTTAGCTCCAAGTCTAACTTTTCTCCCCCTGTTTGTTTCACTGAGCAGGTCAAGAGCGTGAATAACACCTTTCAGCTCTTCACCTTCAATGCCGAGTTTTCCACTTTTGTGGGCTCCAACGGCGATAAGAATTGCTGCATGCTCACTTTTTAAAAGATCGTCAAATGTGAGGTCTTTGCCAATAGCCGTATTTGTTCTGATCTCTATTCCCAAGTTCTTTATGTATCGTATTTCAGCGTCTAGCACCTCTTTGGGAAGCCGATACTGGGGTATTCCCACCCTCAACATTCCACCGGGCTCGGGCAACGACTCAAAAACTGTAACAGGAAATCCCATCCTAGTTAAGTCGTAAGCAGCTGTAAGTCCCGCTGGGCCAGAACCAATTATAGCTATTTTTTCCTTACGTGTTTTAGGTATAGGCGCTGTTTTTTCCTTCTCATAATCGCCAACAAAACTTTGAATAGTATCAAAAACCAGTTTGTCAACCTTGCTGCGCTTAAGTTCCTCTTCGCAAGGACGAAGGCAGAGCCAACTATAAGTTGCAGCGAAAGGAAATTCCTGTCTGAGTAGATTTAACGCTTCCCTCAGTTTACGGGGTGCATCTAGCAAATAATCTTTTTCAACAGCCAATTCTCTTACTAACACGAAAATCTCTGGTAGCTTCAACTCCTGGGGGCATCTATCGTAACATCGGTAACACCTTGCGCATAACCAAAGTCCAACTTCTCCCAGGACATCCTCCAGATCAAGAAAGAACTTTTGAAAAAAAACTCTTGGGTTATAATGTCTTGGAAAAACTCTTACAACTGGACAGGTTGAAGTGCAGGTTCCGCATTCATAACAGTATCTTAACTTACTAGCGTCTAATGATCTCTTTGAAAGTTCTTTTGATATTTTTGTCGTTTGAAAGCTCATCGCCTCGACAAACCCCTTTCAGACGGTTTCGTCTATTTTTAACTTTTTAGAGTTTTTACGTAAGTAAACTGCCTTATTAACATAATGCCAGCCCACAGATGGTTTTCCTTCATGGCAGAAACCTTATCACCGCTACGCCAGATCAGGTTGTTCAAGGCTGATCTCTCCTTTAGAAACTACGTGTAGCATATTTTTCCAGTATAAATCTTTCTTTAACTGGAGCTAAGCCAGTATCTCAAACCTAATTACTGATGCTGCGTGGCGCAAAGTTGAAGGAATAACGAAGCCTTTTGGGAGCGCTCATATAGACAGGGCGGCGGGACCATGCAAACGATGCCTAATATCCACGCTGTTAGCAAAATACACTCGTTTTAACCGAACGACATTAAAAATGTAGAGAGATTAAAGAAATTGAACGAATTCGCAGAGCCATTTAGTGATTTTAGGGGTTTAAACGAAACTTCTCCACTTTTCTGGTTCTATGCAACAACAAGCGCAGTTGAGGCAACGGCAAGGATCGGAGTCAACCCACTTTTTGCCGATACGAACTTGATAAAAAATTCCACATTTGTTACATAGCGCGGTCATATACCTTCGCTCTCATTAACAAATTGTCATAGTCCCTGCGATCAGAAACATTGATCGTCTTCATCACCTTTTCTTTTTTTATGTTTATTGTTTTGTCGCAGATTTCGCACAATCTTTCGGTTATCAACGTAACTTCAAAATCCTTGTTTTCCATTTCCCGAACTTCACAGTCTGCAACGCCTTTTTCAACGCTTTTAAACTTTGTAGACTTTTTTCTATGAGAATTTTTCCATCTTTCATCGGGATCCACCTTAAGGAATCGCCATCTTTGAGCTTCAACAATTTGAATATCTTGGCTGGGACAGTCGTTCTGTGCTTATACTTTCTGACCGTGACCTTCGTTTCTTCTATGTAGAGGGCATCTTCTAACATTTTAACCCCTGAATTAATTATTGAACCGTCATAATTATTTTGGGTATGCTAGAACATTAAATATTTACTACTAAATTAGAGTAACTTTGAATATTGGAAGATAATGATGTTTTGGTATACTACCAAAACTAATCAAGTGGACGTAGAAGGTGAAAAAAATGATGTGGGAAGATTTCATAGCCCTTGTGGTTGCAGGATTGGGCTTGAGAGGTGGTTAACGTAAACGGAAAAGTTGTAACCATCGCTGTGGTAATTATCATAGTAGCTATTGTCGTATACGGCTATTTTGGTAGTCCAGGCGAAACGATAAAAGTGTCAGGTGCATGGGCCCTCTACCCGATGATGGTCAAGTGGGCCGAAGAATACCATAAGATCCGTCCATAAGGTTTTGAGGAGTTTACTAAAATGAATTTAGGATTAGAACTACTCATATTTTTATTTGTAATGGCGTTTATTTGCGAGCTAATAGATACTTCGATAGGAGGAGGATATGGAACTATTTTGACTCCAGTAGCTATATCCATAGAGATACCTCTAGTAGTAATAATTCCGGCGATACTATTCTCTGAGATATGCACAGGGTTTGGAGGAGGATTATGTCATCATAAGTTTAAAAATGTAGATTTCAAAGTGGTTGGGTTAGACTTTCTTCTAGGATTTGTCGGAATTACATCAGGCATTTTAACCGGCATAAGTATTCCTCCATTCTGGTGGAGATTCTGGATAGCTACGATAGTTCTAGGATGTGGAATCCTAATGTTATTTACTTTGAAAGAACGTTACATAGTGAAAGGAGAATTTAGACTAAGAAATGATATACCGCTCACCATTGTATGCTCTTTTAATAAAGGAATTTCGGGGGGAGGATATGGACCAGTAAGTACTGCTGGTTTAATCGCCATCAAAGCAAACCCTAAGAAAGCTGTTGGCTCCACGATATTATCTGAAGGATTAGTTTGTTTCATAGGTTTTGCAATATTTGTATTACTTGGTAAGGCGTCATGGCAATTAAATCCATTAACATTTTGCATCACTATTGGAGCTCTATTGGCTACATATCCAGCAGCATGGATTACTGCTAAGCTGGGCGCATATAAACTAAAGGCTTTAGTAGCCGTTCTAATCATATTTCTAGGCATCTGGTCATTCATTAAGTTGTTTAAGTTGGTTTAGGAGATAGAAAAGATTACTTGAATACAGAAAGAAAATTTAATTTTTAATGTAGGAATTCACTGGCACTAGGAGATTTTAGTCATCGTGATCAGAAGAGAAAAGTTATTCGAGGAAAAACTTGCTGTACTTGGATTCTTCAGGTGGTGGATGGGGTCCAATACTCATGCCAGCTTTCGTAGCAACGGGTTCGAATCCCAGAAAGGCTGTGGGAACAGTGGAGTTTACTGAGCCAATAATCTCTGTAGCTACGTTTGTAACCTTCGGCCTCATTATAGGGTTTGAGAGTTTTCTGTGGAGCATAGTCCTTCCCATGGTGATAGGGGGAATTATCCTATCTCCAGTAGCCGCTTACGTATGTTCAAAGATACCTCGAAGACTGTTAGGAATACTCGTTGGATTGTGAATTGCGGCTCTGAATACTCGAACGTTGATAATGGTGCTACTATGAAAGTGGAGGAACGTTGAATGCGAAAGCCTTATATGCGTGCGCAAGTGCAGGAGGATAAAATAGCTCAAAAACGTTCTCATCAATTAATACTGGAATCTCTTGGAATGATTGTCAGCATGCATTCGGCCACTTCCTCGAAATTAGCAGTTGTTGCTGGGATCGTAGTCATGGCCATAGCCGATGGCTTATCTGATTCTATAAGCTTACGTACTGCTGAGGAGGCGGAAGTTGAGAAAGGGGGAGGCAAACTATCAGACTCCCTAATCGCACCACAGCAGTAGACCACACTAACTGGATTTTTCCTGTCTCCCTTGCTTTTCTTACCGCCTTTAAATAAACCTCTTCCTTTAGCCTAAAGCCATGTTTTTACCAACCCGCTTAAAACATCCAAAACTCGCAGATTAATTTCGTTCGATCGATAGTTTTCATGGATTCATCCATCCTATCCAAGAAATAATCAGCTAAATATTTATAACGCTTGACAACATCCTTCTCCTAGTGAACATATTTGGGGCATACCTACGTAAAGGCTACATTCTATAATACTGTTGACTACGTCCAATACTTAGAAGGGAAGCGCAAATTGGGCGAGGTTAAGAAGGCTGAGGTAAAAGCCCTTGTCGACACTGGGGCAACTTTTCCAGCCCTACCCAAAGAAATAATCAGTGAACTTGCATTGCCAAACTTAGGTGAACACCCAGCTGAAACAGCTGAGGGAACTGGAAAAGTGGAGCTTTCAGCCAACGCCATAATAAAAATAGAGGATAGAATAGCTCAATCCCCCATCATCATAAGACCCAAAGGCACAACACCACTCATAGGCGTGGTAGCCCTAGAACAAATGGGCTACAAAGTGGACCCAACAACAGGAAAACTGATCAAAGGACTACCGTTGATGCTCTAAACATTTCTGCTGTTTTTTGCCATTGCCTTGGGGATGCTACTTCTCGTTCTTCTTAATTTTTACATTGCCAAGATCAAGAAGGAAAATCCAATAAAACTTATCTCTGGGCATGTCTTATTGGCAATATTCCTTACGTTGTTGCATCCTTTTCTTTCTCAGTAAATACCTATGAATACTGCGGGCGGCTCTTTTCCCGGCTCCCATGGCGCTGATGACCGTGGCCGCGCCGCTGACCACGTCTCCACCAGCATAGACTCCCTTTTTGCTGGTTTTTCCTGTTTTTTCATTAACAATTATAGTACCCCATCTAGTGGTCTTAAGGCCCTTAGTGGTCCGTTGGATGATTGGATTTGGAGTTTGCCCTATAGCCACCACTACAGTGTCGACTTCCATAATAAACTCGGAGCCTTCTATGGGAACTGGCCTTCTTCGCCCCGATTCGTCTGGTTCTCCAAGCTGCATCTTTACGCATTCCATTCCAGTTACCCAGTCGTGTTCGTCGCCCAAAAATCTGACGGGAACAGCGAGAAACCTGAATTTTATTCCTTCTTCCTCTGCGTTTTCTATTTCTTCTAGTCTAGCTGGCATTTCCTTCCTAGACCTTCGATAAACTATCCATACTTCTTCTGCTCCCAGCCTTAAAGAGCATCTCGCAGAGTCCATGGCAACGTTGCCGCCGCCTATCACCGCAACCTTCTTACCTACCCTGATTGGGGTGTCGTATTCCGGAAACATGTAAGCTCTCATTAGGTTCACTCGGATTAGGAATTCGTTGGCTGAGTATATTCCGCCCAAGTTCTCTCCAGGTATCCCTATAAAACCGGGAAGCCCTGCCCCCGTTCCAATGAAGACGGCGTCAAATCCGCGTTCAAACAATTCGTCTATCGTGTATAATCTTCCGATCATGTGATTCGTTATGATGTCAACCTCAAGCTTCTTGATGTAGTTAACCTCAGCTTGCACTATCTTTTTAGGTAGCCTAAACTCCGGGATTCCGTAAACAAGTACGCCGCCGGGAACATGAAGCGCTTCGAACACTACAACTTCGTGGCCCAGTTTGGCTAAATCGGCAGCTGCTGTAAGTCCTGCTGGTCCAGATCCCACAACAGCCACTTTTCCGCTCATGGATAACTTTGGTCTAGGTGGAACGGTAACTTCTTTTTGAAGTTCGCAGTCAGCGACGAATCTCTCCAGTCGCCCAATAGCCATTGGTTCTCCTTTCTTTCCCAATACGCAGAACTTTTGACACTGTTCTTCTTGGGGACAAACTCGGCCACAAATTGCGGGTAGACTATTCTTTTCCTTTATTATTCTGATAGCTTCGTCGAATTTTTTTTCTCTAATCTTTTTGATGAATGCAGGTATGTTTACTTCCACGGGGCAGCCTTGTATGCACTGGGGCTTAGGGCATTGTATGCATCTTTCAGCTTCTGCTACGGCTTGCTCCATGCTGTAACCTAAAGCTACTTCGTTGAAATTGTGGATGCGTTCCTCAACCTTCTGCTTCGGCATTGGAATGGCATGTTTCCGTTTTTCCTTATGCACGCTTGATTCCCCTCGATTTTTCGTACAACTCTGCCGCTTGCTTTTCCTCAGACAGGTAGACTCTTAGTCGTTTGATAAGTTCATCGAAGTCGACGAGGTGTCCATCAAATTCTGGTCCGTCGAGGCAGGCAAACCTGGTTTCTCCGCTTACGGTTACTCTGCAGGCTCCACACATTCCCATTCCGTCCACCATTATTGGATTCAAACTCACAATTGTCTTTATGGAATGCGGCTTTGTTACATTCGCGGTTGCTCTCATCATTAAGGGAGGACCTATCGCATATACTATATCAAAGCGATACCCTTTTTCAATAAGCATTCTTAGTACATCGCTAACGAAACCCTTGTACCCTTTCGAGCCGTCGTCGGTGGAGATGTACAGTTCATCGCTGAGGCCCTTCATTTCATCCTCCAGAATAAGCAGTTCCTCGGTTCTAGCTCCAATTATAGAAACCACTTGATTGCCTGCTTCTTTTAGTGCTTTGGCTATGGGGTAAGCTGCTGCCGTGCCAACGCCCCCACAAACAACGGCTACCGAACCATAATGTTTTATGTCACTTGGATTCCCCAACGGCCCAACTACGTCTAGTATCTCATCTCCAGTTCCAAGTGCGCCAAGCTTCCTGGTTGACACTCCAACCTCCAGAAAAATGAGGGTTATCGTTCCTTTCTTCGGTTCCCATTCTGCAAGTGTTAAAGGAAATCTCTCTCCTTTCTCATCTATCCGAATTATCACGAACTGACCCGGCTTGGCTTTCTTGGCAACTTCTGGAGCGTTAACTTCCAACAATTTGATTTCCGGAGCTAGTTCCGCCTTTTTGAGTACCTTGTACATAGACCGTTACCCTTTTTCTCGTTCCCGTGTAGATAACAGACCACTGTGTTCTTCTCTGAAGGAGAGTAGTTCACTTTTTAATTTGAAACTTAAATCTTTCTCTCAACTCCTATAAACGTAGGGAATCATGCTTTGTAGTAGTAGGGTCTTTTAATATAGCCGAACGCTTCGCTGGCCGCGATTATGGCTTGTCCAACAGCAGTTCCAATCTGTTTTACAGTGCCATTAGTCACGTCGCCAGCAGCGTAAACTCCGCTAATGTTTGTTCTCTGACGACTATCCACAACGATATAGCCAGCCTTATCCACTTCTATTCCAGCCTCTTCGGCGATCTGGCTGTTTGGCGCCTCGCCGACTTGAACGAATACGCCGTCTACGCTTATTTCTTTGGTTTCGCCTGTTCTGTTGTTTACTAAGACAACCCCTTTTACTCTGGTGTCTCCCTTTACTTCTTTGAGCTCTGTGTTCCACATAATTTCCACCCCTTGCGCGATCAAGTCCTCTACAAGGGCTTGTTCTGCCCTTAGTTGATCTCTTCGGTGAGCCAGCTTGACACTGGACGCTACATTTGCGAGGTATCTGGCAGAAACTACGGCTGAATTTCCACCGCCCACCACAAGCACGTTTCTCCCCTTAAAGAGGGTTCCGTCGCACAATGTGCAGTAACTAACTCCCCTCCCTCGAAATTCGGCCTCACCAGGCACTCCGAGGGTTCTATGGTGGCTTCCAGAGGCGATGATCACTGCCGAGGCTGTGTAAACCGCTCTAGTCGTCTTAACACTTTTCTTTTCACCCTTAAGGTCGAGTTCAACGACTCTTTCCAACTCATTGATATTTGCCCCAGCTTTCTTGCAGTGTTCAGCCATTTTGTCAGCTAATTCGCTGCCACTAATGGCTCCGAAACCTGGGTAGTTTTCAACCAACGGAGCGTCAGCGACCGCTCCACCGGGCATTTTCTCGTCCAGAACTAGAGTTTTAAGTCCGCTGCGGGCACCGTAGAGACCAGCCGTTAGACCTGCCGGCCCAGCGCCTACAATAATTAAGTCCCAACGCTCCATAGTCATCACCATACGTGACAATTCGCATTAGCTCTTATGAATGTTATTTGCTGAAACCAAGGTAAGAAAGTAGCTGTTTTGGGTTAAGAAAAATAGTGTTAGCCATTTCGTTAATATGTTTAGGTGCTTTTAATATTACGAAGCGTTGTTGCGATGTACCGCAGCTAAGCTGGCAACATATAATTTAACTAGTCGCTTTCACAAAAGTGTTGTAGAGATGTTTGTGATGCAACCTATCGAGGATCTAGCAGCTAAGTTAAAAAAAGTAGTCAGGGCCGACAAAGAGGTTTTACTTGCCTATCTATTCGGCTCACGTGGTGAAGGGAGAGTAGCCAAGCACAGCGATGTTGATATCGCGATTTTACATTGCGGCGACGAGTTGATGAAGGCTGGCGAAGTCAAAGAGAAGGCTGCTAGGGAGCTAAAGCTTGATGAGGATAGGATTGATGTTGTCGATATCTCTAAGGCTCCACTCACGCTCAAGCTTAGCATAGTTAAAGGGTTAAAGCTTATTGACAGAGGTAATTATGAGAAAGCGCTCATTGATGAGTTAAACAAAAAGTTTCCCGAAACACGTATAATAATAAATTCGTCGGTGCGGGAAGCTATAGAATGCAACGCTTTTAGCTTAAGGCGCGACGTTCTATATTCAAGGCTTCAAAAAGTTAGAGAGGAGGCAACATACCTAAAAGAAGAGATATTAGTGAGAGGGGTTGAAGCTGTCGTCCTAGACGGAACCACACGTAGGGCTATGGCTAGGTCTATCCATGAGCTAATTGAGGCCATGCTTGATATATGTCGTCATCTGGTCTCCGTAAAGGCCCTTGGCCCGACTGAAACATACACCGACTTCCCACGCCTGTTAAGTGAGCACAACCTAATACCTCCTTCCCTAGCTGAAGCACTTGAAGAAGTCGCAAGGCTAAGGAATGTACTTGTTCATAGATACATTGAGGTTGACTACGGTAGATTACTCAGTAAGGCTCGCGAAATTATAGATCGTGTTGTACCAAAATTTGAAGAATGGGTTCTGGGACTTCTAAGGGAGAGCAAGTAGAGTGTGGCCAATCAAAGAAATATGACGATTTTATAACCCTTTTACGACCTTGCAAGTTTTTCTTTGACGTCCTCCCGAGTTTTCCCTGGAAGCGGCCCCATCTTTGAAATTCTGGAGTTAAATGTTTCGAATGTTTCGGTTACCTTTCCGTATTCCGGAAGCGTTGTAGAAAACGACATTAGGCGGAGGGGTTCGATGCCATAAGCCCTTAACTCCTTTTTCATTTGGATGACGTGTTCCCTTAGGGCTTCCTCAGTGAACACGCCGCCGTGGTCCTCAAGCAATATGACGCCGTCAGCTCCGGAAGCGAATGCTTGTAGCACGTGTTTCAAGCCAACGCGTCCTGTGCTGGGAACGCCAATTATCCTAACGTTTGGAGGGAAAGAAACTCTGCTTTGCCCAGCCAAGTCTGCAGAGCCGTAAGCTATTTCCTTTTCAAGGAAGGCAATGATCTTCGGGGGTTTGCCGCCTTCACTTACCCCGCGGATTTGAGCCATCAACTGGGCTTCGGTGGAGTTTTTAAGGTCAATGGCTTCCCTTGGGCATCTTGGCACGCAAATTCCACACCCGACACAAGAGATCGGGTTGATTGTTATGGCCTCCGGAGACTTTTCCACCGCTGCCACGGGACACACCTTGATGCATATTTCACACATGTCGCATTTCTCTTGAATGATGTAGACCACTTCTGGCGAAACAGAAATCTCGCCTTTCCCTACAAAGGTTGCTACCCTTGAGGCAGTAGCCATTGCTTCTAGAGTTGTTTCCCTGACATCCTTCGGACTTAGGGCGCATCCGGCAACAAACAATCCCTCGCGTTGGCTGTCAACCGGTCTAAGCTTGTAGTGCCTCTCCAAGAGGAAGCCATCAGAGCCAACCTGAATGCCTAATTTTTTTGCTAATTCCTCGGTGCCAAAATTAGGAACGATCCCCAGAGCGAGCACCACTAGGTCAAACTTTCCTTCAACTTGTGCTCCAATAAGGGTGTCCTCTGCCTTCACAAGTATTCCATCGTTATTTGATGGAACAATTTCCGCTACTCGTCCCCTGACAAATCGCACCTTATGATCTTGAGCCGTGGCGTAAAATTCTTCATATCCCTTTCCATCAGCTCTTATATCCGTGTAAAAAATCCAAGGTTCAGCATCAGGCACAACCTTCTGAAGTAACATAGCCTGCTTAATAGACGCCATGCAACCTATCTTGCAACAGTGTTCAACCCCCTCTTCCTTGTTCATCGTTCGACTGCCCACGCAAAGTATGAAGGCCACTTTTTTCGCCACCTTCCCATTGGACGGCCTGCGTAATCCTTGCCCGATGAGTCGCTCGAACTGCAGGTTAGTTACGATATCTGGATGTAAACCGAAGGCATACTCCTCTGGGATTTTCGGGTCTAATTGCTGGAATCCGGTGCAAGCAACGATTACACCCACATCTAGCTCAATGGTTTCTTCTTTCTGTTCGAAATCGACGGCTTTGCCCTTGCAGATTTTTTCGCAAAGCCTACAAACCCCTTTATTAAAGAATAAGCAGTGATCTTTGTCTATAACGTATGTCTTGGGAACCGCCTGCTTAAAAGGAGTGTAAATAGCCTTTCGCGGAAGCGTGGCGGCTTCAAATTCGCTTGGGACTTTGACAGGGCAGACTTTTTCGCATTCCCCGCAAGCTGTACATTTGGCTGCGTCCACGAATCTAGGTCTCTTCTTGATTAAGACTCTGTAGTTGCCGGGTGACCCTTCGGCGGCCTCTGGTTCTGCCATGCTGATGATCTTTATATGTGGATGTTGCGAGGTAGACACCATTTTTGGTGTCAGAATGCACTGGGAGCAGTCTAGGGTGGGAAAAGTTTTGCTAAGCTGAGCCATGTGCCCGCCTATGCTCGGGCTTCTCTCAACTAGGTATACTTGATAGCCTTTATCAGCCAATTCTAGAGAGGTGATAATACCCGCGATTCCTCCCCCGATAACCAGAACATCCTGATTCACAGGCGTGGTCTTAACCTCTAAGGGTTCAAGGTAACGAGTTCGCTCCACTGCCCCGCGGATAAGGTCGATTGCCTTAGATGTTGCGGCCTCTATGTCGTCGTGAACCCAGCTACACTGTTCCCTAACGTTAGCCATTTCAAGGAAGTAGGGGTTCAAACCAGCCGATTCTAAGGTTCGCCTAAAAGTGTCAAGGTGCATCCGCGGTGAACACGAAGCCACTACAATTCTGTTAAGCCCGTGCTCTTTTATGCCCTCCTGTATCATCTCTTGCCCAGGGTCGCTACACACATATTCATAAGTTTTTGCAACCTTCACTCCTTCCATTTTGGAAGCAGCTTCTCTAACCTTTTCCACATCTACTGTATCGCTTATGTTTCCTCCACAATGACAAATGTAAACTCCGATCTTAGGTTCTTCTTTCGCCAATTTCAACCATCTCCATCGGCATGTAATCGTTCAGAGCCCAATTTTAGAGTGGTATTAGTGTAACTTTACACTTTTAAATATCTCGATAAAAGACGTTTAGAACAATCCCAGAAAGTGCTCATTTATTAGTTACGATTAGAAGAATTTAATTTCCGTTAGGAGTTCGACTAACCTTTGCATGCAGAAATCAAAGTCAGCGGCATCGTTCAAGGCGTGGGTTTCCGACCTTTTGTCTACCGAGTTGCCGTAGAAAATGGACTAGTTGGCTATGTGCGAAACCGAGGAGACGCAGTCGTGGAAATCGTCGTTGAGGGAAAGAAAAAAGACGTTAAACGGTTCCTCAAAAATTTGAAAGAGAAAAAGCCTCCTCTCGCTCGAATCTACGATATGACAACCAATTACACCGAAGATAAGAACAAATTTAAACAATTTACGATTCTGAAGAGTTCCGAGAATGTTGAACTCTCCGGGTCTGTTATCCCACAAGACGTTTCGATCTGCGACGAATGTTTAAGCGAACTTCGAGACCCGAAAAATAAACGTTACAACTATTTTTTCATCACGTGTACAAACTGCGGTCCTAGGTACACGATTATTGAGAAACTTCCCTACGATAGGCTGAACACCACCATGCAAGACTTCTTTATGTGTGACTTCTGTTTCAAAGAATACAACGATCCGTCAAACAGAAGGTTTCACGCTCAAACAGTTGCTTGCCCTAAATGTGGCCCAAAAGTCTACCTCACCACAAATAACGACGAATCCATAAAGCATGAAGATCCCATAAGAGAAGCAGGCAAACTCTTGGAGGAAGGCTACATTGTTGCCATCAAGGGAAATGGAGGCTTCCACATCGCAACATCCACCACCAAGTCTGAACCCATTGCCAGATTGAGAAAGGTCAAGTATAGAGCCCAGAAACCTTTTGCAATAATGGCACGCGACATAGATACCACAAAATCCTTCGCGGAGGTGAATATGAAAGAGGCCGAGCTGTTAACTTGCTATATTAAGCCCATAGTTTTGTTAAAGAAAAGGGATGACTACTACCTTTCAGAACTCATCTCTCCCGGTTTACACAACATTGGTGTGATGCTTCCGTACACGGGCTTGCATGCAATGCTTTTTGACAAGGTACGGGAACCCGCCTTTGTTATGACTAGCGCAAACCCTCCCAACGAACCAATAGTCACGGAAAATGTTGAAGCCATGAAAAAGCTTGGTTCCGTGGTGGACTTCTTTCTTTTCCACAACAGAACAATCGCCCATAGATGCGACGACTCTGTTGTTCGTCTCCACGGTGAAGATCAGAGTATAATTCGTAGATCAAGGGGGTACGCTCCTGAGCCTGTTCATCTGAAACGTTTGGCGGACAGTTATGTCTTAGGAGTTGGTGCAGAGTTCAACGTAACTTCATGTGTGCTTCTGCGGAACAAGGCTTTCATTTCACAGCATGCCGGAGATGTTGATAACTTAGAGACGCTTGGCTTCTTGAAAAGTGCCATAAATCATTTGATAAAATTGACGAACAGCAAGGTTGAAGTTATAGCCTGTGACCTGCATCCAAAATTCACCACGACAAGGCTGGCTCAAAACCTAGGAGAAAAACTTGAATGTTCAGTGGTTCCAGTTCAACATCACCACGCTCACATCGCCTCTCTCATGGGTGAACACGATGTTGACGAAATGATAGGCATAGCCTGCGATGGCTTCGGTTACGGTTCAGACGGCAACGCTTGGGGCGGAGAGATACTCTACTGCAACCATGACGGTTTTCAGCGTTTGGGGCACCTTCAAGAGCAACCTATGGTGGGAGGCGACCTAGCCACGCTTTACCCATTAAGAGTGGCTGCCGGAATACTTTATGGCGAGGCTGATATTGAAGAATGGCTGCTGTTAAACAGCGACCGCTTCCCACACGGCAGAAGGGAAGTTGAAGTAATCGTTAAACAGTTGGGAAAAGGATCAACACCCAAAACCACGAGTTGCGGGAGAGTACTAGACGCCGTGTCAGCAATACTAGGCATATGTTACGAGCGAACCTACGAGGGCGAGCCAGCGATGAAGTTAGAGTCTGCTGCCCTGAAGGGAAAAGACGTTTTAAAATTGACGCCAGAATTCAGGGGAAACGCCATCGACACCACACTTCTTGTTCATGAAATCTTCAATCAGAGAGGGAAACATTCGGTCGCTGACTTGGCTTGCTCAGCCCAGTCCTACCTTGCAAGGAGTTTAGCTGAGTTGGCTGTAGAGGAGGCGGAGCAACTTAACGTTGACTTTATCGGTTTTTCTGGGGGAGTTGCCTATAACGAGTACATCACAGTAACGATTAGAAAAATTGTTGAGGAAAACGGTTTCAAGTTCCTTGTTCATAATCAAGTTCCGCCTGGAGACGGAGGAATTTCATTTGGACAAGTCGTCGCTGCAGCCTTCTAAATGCCGTAAACCAGAACCGATTTATTTTAGGCACTCATCTTATAGGTGATATGAAATGTGTCTCGCAATCCCGGCTAAGGTCCTAAAAGTTCAAGGAGACGTTGCAAAAGTCGATTTTGGGCAAGGGGTTGCCCGAGACGTAAATGTCATGCTTGTAGAAGCCCGTGTGGGCGAATATGTTTTGGTTCACGCGGGATACGCCATTCAAGTTATCGACCGAGAGGCGGCTGAGGAAACCCTCCGATTATGGGAAGAAATCCTCAAATATGAATGAAAGTTGGGAGGCATTACGCTTTGACTCGTTTGAAGGAAGCTGTCAAGGCTGAGGAAGGAGAAATCTACGACATAGAGCTTGATGCGGATCTTCTGAAAGTCAACGAAGAACTAGCAGCAAAAAATAGGGAGCTTTTACGGAAACATAATGTAACAGCAATTGATGTCATGGGAGCCATCGGATCGGGAAAAACCACCCTCATTGAAAAACTTGTTCAAGCGTTAAAGGGAAAGTATAGGATCGCGGCTTTCAAGGGCGATTTGACAACAACAATAGACGCGGGGCTTATTGGAAAACACGGCGTAGAGGTTGTTCCCATTAACACTGGAAAAGAATGTCATCTGGACGCAAACTTGGTGAGAAAGGCGTTCAAAAGAATTAACTTAGCGGAAATCGATCTCCTCTTTATTGAAAACGTTGGAAACCTCATTTGCCCCGCAGACTTTCCACTAGGCTCTGAGAAACGCATCGTTGTAGTAAGCGTCACCGAAGGACCCTACATGGTTGTTAAGCACCCGTTCATCTTTATGAGAGCAGACGTAGCGGTTATAAACAAGAAGGATTTGGCCCAAGCGATGGGAGTTGATGTTAAGAAACTGGAGACGGATGTTAAGGAGATAAATCCAAACGCAAAAGTTGTGGCGACGAACTGCAGAAGCGGAGAGGGCGTCATAGAAGTGGTCTGTGCGTTGGGACTCTAATCTAAACCTAGTGGAGCTACGGAAAAGTGCATGAATTTTCCATGATAACGCAAATCGTGGAAAACGTTCTTAAAGAGGCTGAAAAACATAGGGCAAAGAAGGTCACGGAAGTTAATCTTGTTATAGGAAAGCTGACGTTTCTAGGTCTCGAACAGGTTCGCTTCTCCTACGACGTACTGGTGAAGGGCACCATAATGGAGGGTTCAAAGCTTTACATAGAAGAGAAGAACGGTGTTGTCAAGTGTTCCAGTTGCGGCTACGAAGGAGACTTCATGTATGAAGACGATCCGATGTTTCACGTTCCAACCCCTACGCTTCACTGTCCTAAGTGTGAAGGCGTAGTCGACATCGTTAGAGGAAGAGAGTGCACGATAAAAAGCGTAAAACTCATAGTATAGAAAGCCCAAGAATGTCGGCACTTATACCCAAATGAAACTTTATAAGGGAATATTATTTAATTGTGGGCAATAAATCGATTTGGTGGGAATATATGACGGTTGTGACGTTGAGTTCGAAGGGTAGATTAACGCTTCCAGCCGAGGTAGGGACTAAAATTAAAGCAGCAAGGTTTTTGGTTGTTTTGGAAGGCAATTCCATTAGGTTGATTCCGCTTTCAGACCCATTAAAATTAAAGGGGTCGGTTAAGATCCCTTGGAGCATCGAGGAGCTTGAAGAGGCTGGCGAGGAATTTGTATCCAAAAGAGTTGAAGGGTAGATTCCTCTTAGACTCTGATGTTTTATATCGTATATTAGAGGGAATATAAGCTTGCAGACCATGCGGAGGTTGTTGTAAAATCAATAGTTGAAGGCATGGCAGAAGTGTTTGTATCATCTATGTTATATGATGATGTGATTTCTGGACTACGCTCAAAGGGCATGGAGCTCGCAGATGTGATGCAGGTTCTCACAGCTATAGCGTCAATACCTCATACACCTCTTCCCGTAACTCCAGCAATCGCTATAAGCGCTTTAACACTTTACATGCAGCATGGCGGTCCAAGAAAAATCCATTATTTCGATACGTTTCATGTGGCAACGGCTAGACTTCATGAATTGCCGATGATAACAAGCGACATTTACATAAACGAACATCAAAGGAACCTAGGTATAACAGCGGTTGACCTGAAAAAGTTATGAAGCCCATTTATTTCACAGCTCTAATGGTAAATGTAGTGGGGGTGAGGCTGGCGTCAATTTCTAGGTTTAGAGATCCAAACCTAGTTCGGAAAACAGCAGAACACATCAAAAAACTAGCAGAAAGAAGTAAATTCACGTTCATGCATGTGTGTGGAACGTATTTAGCAACCTAGCTAGATACGCACAAGACACATGAATGGACGATAGCCCGCTACGGTCTTCGAGCTCTTCTTTCCGACACTGTGGATGTTATTGCTGGGCCGGGCTGTCCCGTCTGCATCCTCCCCGCAGCTGAAATCGACGAGGCGATATCGTTAGCCCTAAACGAAGTAACTGTTGTAACCTTCGGCGACGTTATTCGGGTTCCTGGCTCTGAATCGTCGCTTCAGGAGGCAAAGGCTTCTGGTGGGGACGTTAGGATTGTGTATGGCGTTGGGGATGCTGTGAGAATGGCGGAGAAAGAGCCAGACAAGGATTTTGTTTTCTTTGCTATTGGGTTTGAAACCACGGCGCCGTCTACTGCCATTGAAATCCTTAACAAGCCGCCCCAAAACCTTAGCTTTCTCGTCTCCCATAGGTTGATTCCGCCAGCCATGGAACTGCTCCTCGGTGTAGGAAACCTTCACATAGACGGCTTCATCGCACCTGGCCACGTTTCCACCATCATCGGAATGAAGCCCTATGAAATATTTCCCAATGCCTATCGAATGCCTACTGTGATAGCCGGATTCGAGCCTCTGGATGTTCTTTTCGCCATCTCCATGCTGCTCCAGCAGTTAAAGGACGGGGAAGCCAGACTTGAGAATGAGTATAAGCGTTCTGTCACGTGGGAGGGCAACGTCAAAGCGCAGCGGCTCATGGAGCAAGTGTTCAGTGTGGTGGATGGATGCTGGAGGGGACTTGGAAAACTTCCCCTATCAGCGCTGGCATTAAAGGAAGAATTCCTAGAGTACGATGCGAGGAAAAAATACGACTTACAGATTGAACGTCCCAGAGACCTGATGCCTGGTTGCCTTTGCCACCTAGTCATGATTGGAAAGATAAAGCCTCCAGAATGCCCTCTCTACATGAAGGCTTGCACGCCTCAGACTCCTAAGGGAGCGTGCATGGTTTCAATTGAAGGCACTTGCAGAATATGGGCCAAACATAAGCTATGACTTATACAGAACTTTGCCTTTTTCGACGACTTCTACAATGAACGGGTTCTTTTTTCGCTTCATGTCTTGAAACTCTTCTGGTGTGTAGCCTACGGGTTCGATGGGTATTTTAAAGGTGTTTATATCCATCAGGGTTCTTATTCTGTTTAGAAAGTCTTCTTTGAAATCGGCGACAACCAAGATGTCGATGTCTGAGCCTTC
>LIHK01000013.1 GCA_001399795.1 Candidatus Bathyarchaeota archaeon BA2
AGCGTAGAAGGCACCTGAGCCTTACCGCTTGCCCTTGCTAATTCGTCGAGGAAGTCGATGGATTCTCCCACGGTTTTGTAGGAAACTCCGGATATGTGAGCTGACTTGATTGGTATCAGCTTGGTGGCCCCGAACAGGTCTCCTAGGCGAACAAGTATCTTCATTGATGTTTCGTAGGCCCAACCGTATTCGCCGTCAAGTAGTTTTTCTTCTTCTTTTGTTAGGTGCATTATTTCTCCTTCATGATCTTGATTAAGCCTTTACTACAGTCAACTTCAACATCGTCGCCGGTCGTGATCTTTTGGATGTCAACTTGATCGATCATGGGGATGTTGGCGATGATGGCTCCTACCACCACAACGGGGTCAGCTGTTTGGTTGACTATCGCCTTGGGTCCAAATCCCTTTTTAGTTAACGAATACAGCACGTAACTGCCAACTGTAGAACCGTGTCCATGTGGAAAGCAGAGAATCCGTCCCTTCACGCTCTTTCCTTTTAAATCATGATCCCTCTCAATGATCAACCCTGAGTTTGGGTCCACGCCGCCTAGGAAGCTAATGGGCTTCGTGGATACCAATGCCTGTCCCCTGCCAAGTCCTGGAACAATTGGGCGCCCCTTCAACACCTTCACCTTCAAGCTTTCCCTTTCCCCTAAAGGCATGGTTTTCACCGAGCTTAGTAGGATATAGTCACTGAGGAAGGGGTTTCGCCGAGCAGTTTTGCCGCGGCCAGACCCACTTTTTTAAGATGCTGTTCTTCTGTGTAGACACGTAGAATGTTTATGAATCCTTTGAGAACTTCGAATACTCCGGAGATGTCGCTTAGACGCTGTGGAACTTTTTTCCCTTCTCGTGTTTTTTGAAAAACTGGGACTTCCATTGGTTCCAGCAGAACAGAGTGTCGGTAAGGCACCGATGGCAACGTCGGCACGTCAATCACAACGGATTGTGTTTCAACCCCTGCCTCTGAGGCTATTCTGTCCCTCATCTGGTTTCTGATTTCTTCGACGTTGAAGATGCTGGATACGGTTTTGTCTCGCACGTAGAAGGTTCGGTCGTAGGCGCATTTCAGAAGCTTGCGTCTTTCCAGATTTTCCATTATTCCTCTGGATTTTTCGCATTTTTTAAGCATGGTCCAAACGGTGTAGTCGTTGAGGGCTAAGTACTCCTCTGGTGACTTGAAGTCTACTAGGCCTAGTTCGTCTTTTGCCTCTTCCATAGCCATGGCTATCATTATTTGTGCTGCCCGCCCAACCCTGTGGAAGTATATGCTTTTGAAGGATTCTATTCTGGCTAGCATGAAGGATTCGAGCGCTGAGAGGGCTCCTAAGTCGACTGCAAGGTTTTCTTCTAGGATATCTAGCATGTGGATGAGGCGGAAAATGTCCACGTACCCGTATTCTGCGCCCGTGTGGTGGGTGTCCCGGACCACGAAGTCCAGTTTGTCCACGTCCACGGAGCTTCTGATGATTTGGTCGATGAAGGCCTTGCCAGGTTTGTGCAGTTTCCCAACCGCAAGTTTTCCAATTACCTCTGGATTGTATCCAAGCCCGTTGATTAGGTCGCTTAGTTCGGATTCTTGGATAACCCAGGTGGTCATGTCTTCATGTGTTTTTTTCAGAAACTTGGTGAGGATGTGCTCAAAAATGTGGGAGAAAGGACCATGTCCAACATCGTGAAGCAAGGCGGCTATTCTTATAGTTTGAACCTCGTCTTCCGAGAGGTGTTGCGAAAGGTTTGGGTTTTCTGACAGGCGGCCAGCCAGATACATGACGCCTACCGAGTGTTCGAATCTGGTGTGGTTGGCGCCTGGATAAACGAATTCTGCTCCTGCAAGTTGTCTTAGTCGATGAAGCCTCTGAACTGGGTAGGAGTCGATGATCTCCTTTTCGGCTTCTGTTATGTAAACGTAACCATGAACGGGATCCTTAATTTCGCCCCAGTACCGCCGCATGGCGAGTGTTCCCCTAGTTTTTGAATTTGAGCATCGTTATTAAGGTGATCGATTTATTATGGTAGTGGCGGGCTGACCATTGAAGAAGAGAGGAGTCTTCATCTGCATAGAGGGGCTTGACACCAGCGGAAAAACAACCCACGCACGAAGGCTTGTAAGGAACCTGCGGAAGAGAGGTTTCGACGCCATATACACCACCGAGCCGAGCCGAGGCAAAATTGGGAGGTTCGTAAGGAAGCATATTCTTCAAAGGAAAAAGCGGGTGCCAAGCGTTGTGGAAGCCCTTTTCTTCGCCCTTGACCGGGTTGACCACGTGGAGAAAAGGATTAAGCCAGCGTTGGAGGAAGGAAAAATCGTGGTTTCCGACAGATACGTCTACTCATCCTTAGCCTATCAGGGGGCGGCGGGACTAGACCTCAAGTGGATTGAAGAGATTAACAGGTTAGCTCTGCCGCCGAACTTGGCAATCTATATTGATGTCCCGCCGGAAGTTGTTGTTGAAAGAATTAAGCGAAAAAAGTCGGTTATGGAAAGACTGGAGACTCAGCGGAGGGTTCGAGAGGTTTACATGAAGTTTGTAGAGAATGGGCGACTAGTGCCTGTTAATGGAAACAGAACGAAGGATGAAGTGGCAAAGGATATTTTAGCGGTTGTCCTCGACTTTTTGAAGAAGGTTTAAAGTTTTATCAACGATTTTTCGTAGTCGACAACGACGTATTTTTTGCCTTTGAGTTTACCTTGTGCCCCTCTTTTTCTAAAAGTTCTTTCTGTTCCTCAACTCCGCCGGGATATTTCGGGGTTTATCGCCCCACCAGCTTTCAAGGTGCGCCAGTAAGGAGTAACATCTTTTTTACCCTCTTGTCTTTGTTCTTCAGCAGCATGAGCTGCAACCCAAGCAAAAATGCCAGTTGTCATAGGGCAACCAATAGTTGCCTTGTGTTTTTTTCGCTAGAGCCGAGCGAATTTCATCGATGGTAACAAGTTTGCCCTCAGGCCTTTATTATCTGCCAATTTTTCTGTCCAACTCTTCTTTTTTGTTGGCATAGCTTCCCCCTCCTTATACGGAGAGGAGAAAAACAATGATTATAAGCTTAGCTTTACTGGTTAGTGCACGAGTGCACATAACTATGTTGAAGGTAACACTAGGTCCATTTTATCAGAGGCTTCGTAAAATATTCCAAGCTTAATGGTTTTAGTCGCTTTTTAAAGAGTTCTTCGTTTATGCGCTTTGTTATAAAAGCGATTAAGTCTTCTAGAGGAACTCGTTGGGTTCCTCGTTCATGGCAGATTTGCAGCTCCATGCTGTTTTCTTGGAAAGTGAAGCGGAGCATGTGGTAATCAAACTTTAGTGGAACTCGTTTTCTCCTATCTTTAACCACGTGATAACGGACAACACAGAAAAAATCTAGTAGCGACAATTCTTTTTCAACCATGCTTTTTTGAAACCTGTCCAGTTCTTCCTTATCTAAATAGTTGAAACCAACGTCTTCGGCTACTCCAACCTCGAAACTAACCTCAATATCCGATTGTAAATGGGGTGTTATGACGTTTAAACTACAAACCTCCTGATTTAATTGCTGGAGAACACAGAGAATCGCTTGTCGCACCTTTTTCATCGGGAATTTAAAGCTGAGTCGGGCAACGCCGTGAATAACTTCAGGAAAGTTTTCGTATCGCCCCAGCAACCCTAGACGCCCTTTCAAGAGAACTATGCTCTTTCCACCCTTCTTATCTTTTCAAGATTTTCAAGCAGCGTAGACAGAAGGGCTCCAAGCCTCTGTAGTTTTTCAGGGTCCTTTTCCTCTCTGAGTTTTCCTTCTATTTCCTCAATCTTCGTCAAGATGGTTGACTCTAGGCTGGTGAGGAGCACCGGGCTCGTCGTCCCCTTTGGCGATTCTCCTTCCTTCACAACTACCACACGCTTTTGACACTTAGCACACCAGAGATCCCCGCTTCTCAGTTTGAAAAGGGGTGAAGAACAAGCGGGACATGGAAGCTCTGTGAGGGTGGCACCCTGCCTAAGCATGTCTGCCATAATTTGAATGTCCTTCGACTCCTTAGACAAATTTAAGCCCCCTGAACAAACTTAGTTTACGGTACCTAATATATGCTGGTGTAAAAGGGACGAAATCCGCAAACAGTATAAATTAGCGCCTAAGTATAACGTATAAATAAGCAATCTGAGTGCTGCTGAAGTATGCACCGTCGGAGGCTTCTTCATGGTGAGAAAAAAGAAGTTGCAGGAATACGAAGAAAGGATAAAAGAGGCCGTGGGCGTTCTTGGACTGGTTTCCGAAGACACGACGACTCCACGCAACATAAGGAGGGCTGCGAAACAGTCGATTGACGCCCTCCAGATGACGCGAAACACTCCAGCCGTGAGGGCATCCAGCGCCATATCCATTCTCGATGACATTTTACAGGACCCAAACATGCCACCCTACACCAGAGTGAAACTGTGGAACGTAATGAGCCTACTCGAAGCCATTAAGGACTGAAAACTCAAGAGAGGACCATTGGCGCATGTTGCTTCGTATCATAAACTCGCCTTCAACGTTTTCATAGTAATAAGTCTTGAGAGTTCACGCACCAACTTTTAAAAGACGTTGCCGCGTTATGTGACGCCTTTCCCTCGCATGTTTAATATTTCCCTCTCCGAGTATCCTAGCCACTTTAGAATTTGCTCTGTGTGTTCTCCGAAGGATGGAGGGGGACTTCTCATTTCACACGGAGTTTTGGAGAACTTCACAGGTGTACCGAGTTGTTTGATTTTACCTACGCCTGGATACTCAACCTCGACGATCATCTTCCTATGCAGTATTTGAGGGTCCCTGAACACTTCGTCCAGGTCGTAAACTGGTCCGCACGGCACATCTTCCTTTGACAGTAACTTAAGCCACTCGTCTAGAGTTCTTGTTTTGAAGATTTCCCTGATGGTTTGAAACATCTCCCTGAGTTTGGCTTCGTCGTTTGTGTACTGATGTCCGGCGAAGCTCATGACGCCCAATACGTTACAAAGGTTGGTCCAGAATTGCGGTTCTAGGCATCCTATGGTTATGTATTTCCCATCTTTGGTCTCATAAATGTTGTAGCAGGGAAAACCGCCGTTTAACAGCCACTCTCCACGCTTCGGAGATTTTTCTTCACCGATATAAAAAGCTGCAGGCAAAACCATGAGAGAGGTTACAACATCGAGGAATGACACATCAATGTACTGTCCCCTTCCCATCCTCTCTCGTGCCAAAAGGGCGGCAAGTATCGCCATAACTGTCATTAATCCTGTGGTCAAATCTGCAATTTGAATTCCAGGGATTACGGGAGCGCCACCAGATGGTCCTGTTATGCCAAGGACACCCCCATACCCTAAGTAGTTTACGTCGTGCCCAGGCAGGTCTCTATAGGGTCCATCTTGGCCGTAGCCTGACATCGAACAATAAACTATGCGCTGGTTAACTTTACTCACAGACTCGTAATCGATGCCAAGACTTTTCACAACGCCAGGCCTGAAGCATTCGATGACTACGTCGGATTTTTCCACTAACTTAAAGAAAACTTCTTTGCTTTTCTCAGACTTTAAGTTTAGTTTCATGCTTTTCTTGTTTCTGTTCAGCATTAGGTGGCAGATGCTTTGACCATTTATGAGTGGGGGCACCCAGCGTATGTAATCGCCTAGACCGGGCTCCTCAACCTTGATAACTTCGGCTCCCATGTCCCCGAGTATCATTGTGCAGTAGTCTCCGGGCAACAACCTGGTTAAGTCTAACACTCTAACTCCGCTTAAAGTACTCACCTAGAGACCCCCAAAAAATTGTTAATTGAGCGCTTTAAAACTCTAATGCTGTCCCTAACATAAAGGAATTAAACTGAGAAGCTGTCAACGGATTTTCGACGAGAGCGCCTCAATCGCTTTTTTGAAAATCTGAACGATGCGACCTTGAAGGGAAAGCCGCGTAACTAGTTTCTTAACTAAGGGGTTCCCATCGCTAATTTTGATTTCCTAATCTATTGAATTTTATACTAAAACTTAATATATCTTCTTATTTGATTCTTTTTACCTCACTTTTCAGCTATTAAATACTCAAATAAATTCGGTATTTTCGAAGTTAAAGCTCGTAAAGGGATTGGGAGATTTATCATTTTAAAATTACCTGCTCCACAAACTTTATAGCCTCTCTTTCTGAAATCTTCAACGTTCCACAAACTTCGATGCCACTGAAAAGGGTTTTCACTCACGATGTTGGGATACCAATATGAAGGCGTCGAAATCACGACATTCTCGGCTACTCGTTCTAACTCACTTAGAAATCTTTCACCTTCATGTTTTGTCAAATGTTCAATAACCTCTATACATATAGCAAACTCGAATTCTCCGCTTTTAAATGGTAACGGTAAATTCCTTAAGTCAATTTGGTATAATTCATCGTAAAGATTGTGTTTCTTACAAAATCTAAATAATCAGTTCTAATGTCAATTCCGACAAGTCTATCTGCATTTCTATATACTCTAACCAATGCACCAACTATACCTCTTCCGCAACCAACATCAATCAAAGTCTTAACGTTATGAGGAATCGCTTTTAATATCTCGTGCAAAAATGGATGTGTCCAACTGATATATTCTCTCACCAATCGCCTTCACCTCCTCTTTGATCCCTCAATAGAACAGGTATCTAACATCCTTCTAAAATCCTCCCACATCTTAAACACCTTACTGTATTATTCCTAAGTTTTTAGGTTTGTGCTTTTGCAAAGGTTGCAGCAACATATACATCCTAATTGCCCAAATAGTATGCAGAGATTGTACGCTCGTGCCCATCTGCGAAGTTAGGACGCCTCATCTATTTGCCTCGTGATCTGTTCCACAATGCGCACCTGTTCATACCCCAATTCGGGGGTGACCAAAGGTTTCCCGTAACCGAAGATACTTCTCACGAACGACTTAATTATAAGCGCATGGGCAACGCTAAATCTCTTAGGTCCTTTCCGTTTAGCTAGCATAGTGCTTAGGTATGAGAGCCCTATCTTGGCTTGATGGACAATATTCTCTGAGAGCCAGATTCCACGTCCGGGCTTCGTTACGAGTAAACTACTGACGGGATAAATTCCAGCTCGCAAAGCACCGCCGGTGCCGTAGATGTCTGCACAAACGTTAATCTTGTGGGAGCCGGGAGCGTTAAAGTTTATGTAAATGAGCCCGAATTTTCCGTCAGCCTGTAAAATTACTCTCAATTCATCAAAGGGCATCCATGGATAATCTCCAAGCTTGTCGGTATAAACAGATTTAACTTCCAAATTTCTAACACGGCTTGGAGAAGATATACCGTATGGGGCAGGTTTTCCCCAAATCTGCCACCTGGAAGCTTATGACACCAGTGGTTCTTATTAGCTGTCATTCGTTCATCTTTACTATGTAACATCCCAACATTCATTCCAATGACTTGCCCAATTGACCCCGCCTTAATTTGCTTCATTGCATATATCATTGATGGTTCGAAGAGTTGACTGTGTATTATCGTGAGTTTCGCTGATGACTTATGAAGCGCATTCATCACCTTATCGGCCTCCTCAGTCGTCACGGTGAAAGGTTTCTCTACAACCACGTGACACCCTGACTCTAGAGCTTCTATAGCTAGTTCCGCGTGAAACTGGGGAGGAGTACAAATTGAAATAGCGAAGAGGTCTTCGCTTTGGAGCATCCCAGAGAGGTCAGTGTAATAACAAGGAATCTTCCATTTTTCCGCAAATTGCATGGCAGTTTTTTCATTCACATCGCAGGCTGCGGCTACGGACACACCTATATCCCTCCATGCATTAATGTGGAGTTCAGACACCCATCCGCAGCCAACTATTCCAACTTTCATGGCAAATTGCTTCTCATGAGTTTCTTCTGATAAAGTTTATGACATAAATCCACCGTGAGTTGAAGGGGGCAGAATATTAGCGTGTGAATTATCACGATAACCGATCAAAGAATGGCGCAATGTTCACGTGGTCAGATCCGCAACTCCAACGGTATCCTCAGAAGAGTGCGGAAAGTCCTCAATTGGACCTCTAGCCAAAACATATATTGCACTTTTTAGATGTAGTTTTGGGTCTCCGGGGGAATGTCTCTTGGAATTCGATGTGATAATCGTTGGGGCTGGTCCAGCTGGCATCTTTTCCGCTCTTGAGTTAGCCGAAAACACGGAACTAAGCCTCCTTATGTTGGATAAGGGACCTGACATCAATAAGCGCAGGTGCCCAGCGAACAGAGGCTTGGGTTGCATAAATTGTGATCCTTGTTCGTTGCTATCGGGATGGGGTGGCGCTGGTGCCTTCAGTGATGGAAAACTCACCCTATCGACAGAGGTCGGCGGGTGGCTCAATGAATACTGCACCAAGGAAAAACTCAGCGAACTCATAAATTACGTGGACAACGTGTACCTGAAGTTCGGGGCACCCAAGCACCTTTACGGAGTCGACCCTGACAAGATCGAAGAAATGGAGCGAAAAGCATCCCTTGCCGGATTAAAGCTCATTCCGCAAAAACTACGTCACATGGGCACCGAAAAATGTGCTCAAACTCTCCGCAAAATGCGTCAGCGTCTCAAAGACAAGGTTGATATTAGAACCAGAACTGAAGTGAAAAAGCTTCTCGTGAAAAAAGGCAGGGTTGAGGGAGTTGAGACTGCAAAGGGTGAAAAACTTTATGGTAAATACGTTATCGTGGCTCCAGGGAGGAGCGGAGCTGAATGGTTGAAATTTGATGCACAATCGTTGGGTTTGAAAACGCTAAACAACCCTGTGGATGTGGGTATCAGGGTCGAAGTTCAAGCCGTAGTCATGGAGGAACTTACAAAGGTGTTGTATGAACCCAAGTTTATCTACTATTCCAAGTCTTTTGACGACCAAGTGAGAACATTTTGTGTTGCCCCCGAGGGAGAAGTCATCACCGAATCCTATAACGGTGTTTTGACGGTAAATGGTCAGAGTTATGCCGAGAGAAAGACCGGAAACACCAACTTCGCCATTTTGGTCAGCACTTCTTTCACAGAACCCTTCAAGGAACCCATCGCCTATGGAAAATACTTGGCAAGGCTCACCAACCTTCTTAGCGGGGGCATAATTATTCAAAGGCTGGGCGACCTTGAAGCTGGACGGAGATCTACCGAGGAGCGGATAGAAAGAAGCTTGGTTGCTCCGACGCTTAAGAACGCTACGCCCGGGGACCTCAGCTTTGTCCTTCCCTACCGATACCTAGCGGACATTCGTGAAATGCTGCAAGCTATGGATAAGATTGCCCCCGGAATATACTCAAAACACACGCTGCTATACGGGTTGGAAGTGAAGTTCTACTCATCAAGACTTGAACTTAGCGACTGCCTAGAAACAAAAATTCATAATTTGTTCACAATAGGCGATGGAGCTGGAGTAAGTAGGGGACTCGTCCAAGCATCCGCTTCAGGCGTTATTGCTGCTGAAGAAATTATGAAGAGGGAGAAAAAGGGTTAATCTAATATTCTTTCGATTGCGTCTTCCTCTGCCTCTTCCACCAGTGGGATTCCAGTAGTCTTTGACGCCCTTTCCGTTAGCGCCACAAGATCGTTTCTATCAAGTAAATCTAGTTTCCACTTTCTTGCTCCAGCCATTAGCTGCATCAACCCGACTTTGATTCTCTCGTTCAGATAAGTGTAGAGACCAACTGCTTCCCAAGGAATTTCGTTGAATCTCTTTCCATATTTTGCCTTCAGTTCAGGCGCGGTGATGAAGAATTTGTCAGGCGTTGTGCCGTATCGTTCTGCAAACGTTCTCGGAAGCTTGCCTTTCTTGGATAGTTCAAGGAAGTAAGAAGACTTCATGACCGTTAGGAGAGGTGACCTTGCCATCAAAACAGCTTTTACGTAGGGTCCTTCGCCGAAGTTGCTCATGGCTATGGCTTTGAACATTTGCGTCTCTTTTATGAAACCGCCAGCCATTACGACGTCGGGTACGTGTCTACCCTTTTTCCTCAGAATTTCTGTACACTTCAAAACCTGAGCTTCCAAGTAGACCGTCGGAGTACTCATCTCATCCATCATTGGTACGGGACTCATACCTGTGCCCCCTCCGGCGCCGTCGAAAGTCACAGCTTCAATTTTGGCTTCCGAAGCAAGCTTCATTGTGAAAGCAACGTCGGATGCCCTGTAGGCTCCTGTCTTTAGGATTACGTGTTTGGCTCCTTGACTTCTCAGCCAGTCTATATCTTCTAGGAATCCCTTTTCGGTGGGTATGCCTACTCGGCTGTGTCTCTCGAAGGATTGAAAGATTCCCTCCTTGAAGGCTTCTTGAACGCCTTTGTCCTCTGGGTCTGGGAAGAGGAAGTATCCCCGTTTTTTCAGCATGATGGCTTTTTCTAGGTCTCTTATTCTAACTTCCTATGGATTTGGCTCCTTGTCCCCATTTCCTTTCAATTATGTTTACTTCCAGTTTCGACAAGGCGTAGATGTCTACGCCTAGTCTTTGGTCTTCAACGTTTGTTTGAACCGCTATGTCACCGTATTTTCCGTCCCAGAACTTTCGGAAGGCTTCAACTCTGCGCTTCAGTTCCGCTGAGTGTGTTAATTTGCCGTTTGTAATCTTTGCTTCACTGTCCATCCCGCATACGTTTTCTCCGATGGTTATGATGACTCCTGAGAGGGCGGCGCCTATGGCTAAGCCTTCCCAGTTTAGTCTAGCTACTTCGGTGGATCCGAAGGCTCCCGTCAAGATGGGTATTTTTAGGGGAATGCCTGCAATTTTGCTTTCTACGTTCACGTTTTGGAACATGGCCTTGTCGGGGTCCGCTTCTATTCCTTCCGCTTTGAATACGGATGATTGGATGTTGAAGTCAGACCAGTCTAGGCGAAAGTCTTTTAGGGCGCTGGCTGTGCTGTGCCCGAATTGCACTGGCTCTGGGTAAAGGGCTTCTCTTCCCCTGAAGGTTGATAATCCTACTTCGCATAGGAATGGACAGTCTCTGATGCATAGGGGGCACATACCGCTTGTTGGACTTACGTCTTTCACTCTGGTTACCGTTCCGACTGTGGATTTGGCGTTTAGGTACGAAGAATTTTTTTGGACTCGTTCACTCATTTCTCTCACCCATACGAGTGTAAAACTTGCCTCGTTTGGTTACTACATCATACTTTTAAAGGTTTTTGAAGCGCGAATGGACGACTCTCTGGTTCTGAATGTAAATCAAAAAAAGTCTCCTAAGGCACTACGTCAATTATTCACGAAGTTAAGCCAGTACATGATTGGGGTGGCTGGAGCCCCAGCTAAATGTTGCCTTTGAAAATCGTTAGGTATTTCAGGCTCTATTTTTTGGAAGGCTTTGTCTTTTTTATGGGCTTTGACTTGGATTTTTTTGTTAGTTTTCGTGCAGGCTTTGATACAGGTATTGGTGTAGCCTCTGTTGCTGGCTTTGTTGTTGCCTGCACTGGAGTCTCTACTGGGATGTATGTGCTTGTTTTAGTTGTGGGATTGGAAGCGAAAGTAGGAGCCAGAGTCCAGTTATGAAGATTGCTGAGCAGGGTATTGCTAAAACTGGATGAAGCGCGTTGAAGATTTTCATGTTGATGAGATACCAAAAGGATACGACTATCAGAAAGATTCCGAGCCGTTCTCTAGGTATGAGATCCATTTTCAAGTCTCCTATCATTCTTCTGCAACCAAATTGATTCATTATCTTAAAATAAATTATGAAGTTGGAATATGAATTAAAAACAGTGATGAGTTGGTGGGGCCGCCCGGATTCGAACCGGGGTCCCGAGAGCCCAAGTCTCAGAGCCTAGACCATGCTAGCCGACGGCCCCGCTTAAAGGCTAACATCGATTTCTTAATATTTTTATCTCTTGCTTAAATTAGAGAAGCCTATGTTTAAACATCACTGTATTTACCTTTGGAGGAAGTTTCATGGTTTTCGGTCTAGTTCTGAGGTCTAAGTACGAGGAGTTGAGGAAGGAAAGGGATGAGTTAGAGAAGCAGGTAGAGGTCTTAACCAGTGAAGTGGAAACGTTGAGGAAAGAAGTTGAGAAGTTAAGGGAAGAAAGAAGGAAATCTAGATGGAGAATCTCGCAACTTCAAAAGGAAACAGACAACCTGCTTGCTCAAAGGGAGGAACTCTTAAACTCTGTTGAAATCCTTACAAAAGAAAGAGAAATCTTTCAGAAAACCATTCAAAACCTTACGCAGGCAGCAAAAAACGAAAAAAGAGAAAGAAAAGAACTTCACCCTAAATTTTGCTGCCGACAAACAGCTTAAGTCCCGTTTAAACCCTCGTAATCCATTTGGTTTTAATCTCTTTTATGGATTTCAAATGGGGATCATTCGTAATGCATACGGCATTTACAAATAAGCTTGTAGCTGCTATTATGCTATCAGCCATTGGAATTTTGTATTTGTGCCTCAACTCTGCTGAACTCTTTGCAATAGCCGAATTGACACTTATTACTTTGAAGTCTTTTTCTAAGAGGTTTGTTCTCAAAGTGGCTGTTTCTCGTCCTTCTTTTTCAAGTGTTAGTTGGTATGTTTCATGAATCACTATAGCGGAAATGTATCTGTCTCTGGTTTTCCTTATTTCCTCTTTGATTCTTCGGAGAATTTCTTCGTCTTTCGAATAGTAGTGTTCAACGAAAAATCGGGTGTCGTAGACTCTTTTTAGACATCTTCTTCCCTTAATTTATCTAAGAGCTTCTTCATTTCCTCAGGATTGGTATATTTTGCCCCTGAGCCGGCGAGGTCAATTGTTGTTTTTTTGGGCTTAAAAAGAATACCCTCCTCTGTGTCAATAACTTCTAGTCGTGTTCCCTCTTCGATCCTGTATTTTACACGAAGTTTGGCGGGAATGGTGGTTTGACCTTTCCTAGTTACTACCACTTCATGTTTCATGCATATTCAACAGTACTACTAAATAATTTGTACTACATATAAATCTTCTTACAACTTCGGTTCCCTTCTCTTTGAAAGACCAGCTAGGAGCCATTAAGTTTTTGTTGGTGCCGGGGGCGGGATTCGAGCCCGCGACTTCTGGGCCCCCTTTAAAGGGAGACATACTCTCCAGATTATGAGTCTGGCGCCATAACCAGGCTAGGCTACCCCGGCTACTTTTCGGACCATCACGATACATTTTTCACTTGCGCTTCCTAAAAAACATTAACCCATCCTATCTACCAAAATCTCACCAGTGGGGCGGGATTCAAGCTCGCGACCTCTGAGTGCACTATACCTTATATACGCTCTCCGGTCATGAGTTAGGTTTAAGCCGAAACAAGAAGTTACAGTTTTGACTCTAACTAAATTGCCTATGGTTTTTCATTGAGGATAGAGGTTAAAGATGGCGAACGAGAGGCTTTCGGCGAAATAGGATTGTTGAGGTGGAGTGCTCGAAGCGTCTTTTCCGACATGTTTATAAATGTAAGACATTTTAGTATTTTGTAAAGAGTAATTCAAATTGGTGGAAACAGTTACAGTCACGTCGAAAGGTCAGATAACAATTCCCTCGCAACTGCGGAAGGAGCTAAAAATAAGAGAAGGTGAGAAACTGTTGGTTGTCCGCGAAGGTGATTCCATCAAAATTATCCCAGTGCCCAAACTGTCAAAGTTGGCAGGCGTGGATAAGGAATTTTTTAAAGGCAAAAAACCTTCAGCAGACATAGAGGCCACAAGAAAGGAGTGGACAAAAGAATTTGAAAACCGAATCAGAAAAGCCTAAGGTCGTATTGGACACTAAACCTATAATCAAGTTGTTTGCGCAGGAGGAAGGATGGAGCGAAATTCAGAAAATTCTGTTCAAAATTGAAGCAGAAGAAATAGAAGCGGCAATAAGCGTAGTTACATTGACCGAAATCTACTATAAGTACATGCAGGAAAAAAGGCAGGATTTGGCTAGAACAAGGGTAGAAGAACTCACATATGCTTTATACCTCAAGAAACTCGACGTAAGCCAGAGTGTCGCAATCAAGGCTGGTGAATTTAAGGGCAAATACGGCGTGTCTATTGCTGATGCCTTCATAGCTGCTACCGCGTACTTCGAGGGAGCAACTGTCATAAGCGACGACCCAGATTTCAAGAAAATCCCAGAAATCAAAACCGCAACTGAAAGGGAATTTAGCATGAGCTTAGTCAAGTAACAGAGCTGTTGAAAGGCTGACGGATTTTACGCACATGCAGAAAGCGCAGCTTACTTTACAGGCTGCTTGCCTGGGCGGGATTCTCGCTTAAATTCAAGCCCGCGACTTCTGAGCTGTGTTGGGAAAGGCGTACGTTGAAAGGCGGAATGCAAGGCTCAAAACGTATGCGCGCGCATCGACTTCCCTGCGGGGAGAAGGTAACCCCTCCTCTTCGGGCGGCTTCCTCTCACAAACCTTTTTACGTGGCTCGCGCGATATCCTTCTGAAAGCTTGATCAGCATTTAAAATATTGATTCTTGATTCTATTGATTTTCTCAGCGAATCCGAACTCAATCTCAGCGAGTTCCACTAATTCTTATGCAATTCTATAACACGTTTAGGGTCAATTCCATATTCTGCAACGACCTTTCTCAATTTCCAACCATTTTTGCGCACGTGCGGTGCATCGCCAAAAGTAGTCAAACCTTAAAACGAGCCTAAAAACAGAAAAATGGGGTTTGGCAGTATTAAAGCTGTTATGGTTGTGTGGTGTTAGAGCAGCACCTGCTTTACTACTACAACAGGATCGACTGGTGGGGAGCCCAGAACCTTCTGCACTACTTCCTTAACGACTTCAGGGTTTGGCGCTTCCCAATCGCATATGCCCATTCCGTTCTCATCGACATAGGTGCCGTTGAAGTGTACGTCCGGATAGTCCTTAAGCACGTCAAGGAACTTGTTACGTATGCTTTTAAGCTCTTCAGCGCTTAGCTTTGGCAGCCTCCCCTTCTCGGTGAAATGAAAGACAAGAATCTTTACCAACCTTCCCACCCAGTGGAAACCTCTATGCCTGAGAATATATAATTTTCGATAATTTTCGCCGCGTTGTAGATGGGTTCAGAATCTACTACAACTACCTAAGACCACATATGAGCCTAAATGGAAACGCCAGCTGAGAATGTGGGGTTAGACTTGGAGCTTCAAGGAAACCGATGGCTTCAATTAATCAAACGAAGCGCCAAGCCCCTAAAGTTAACAGAACCGGAATCTAGGCGACGTATTAAAGGGTTAATTTGACACTATCCCTTACTATCCCTTACTAAACTAGTGGTCTCCTTGAGGCTCCGATCATAATTATGGTTACATAGAAGAGTTATCTAAACTAAATTTTTGAGAGTATGTGTGAATATTTCTCCATTCTCATCGTTTTTCCTTCGGGCTGGATAAGCCATGTCATCCAGCAGAGTTCTATTGGTTTATACCCACATATCAAGGCAAGTTCTTCAGCCTTCTTTATAAATTCTATATCGTCCTTCACGGGTTCTAAGCCAGCCTCTTCCAAAATCTCGTTTATGACCTTTTTAACTATCTTATCAGGCATTACAGTATCTATACCACCCATCATTCTCAAATATTGAAAAGTGATTAATCCAACTCCTTTAATTCTTCCAATCTGATCTTCTTTCCAGTTTTCGAAGTTAGCATTTTTTGCCCAGGTTCTGAGAGCCGTTCTATCATCGTCGCTTATTGTTGACAAATAGGAAGCAATGTCCTTTGCAATAATCCACGACCTTCTGTTCTTCCATACCTTTCTTAATTCTTCTATATCTGCTTTAGCAAGGTCTCTGAGATTTTTAATCCTTCCATTCTCCACAAACCTTTTATTAAATTCCTCAACCTTTGGAACAACCGCCGTAAAATAGTTTAAGCCGATCGATGTGAAGGCTGCATCCACAACCATTAAAACTACGCTCCCTCCCCATCTCTCTGTTCTGAGGCATCTTTCGCAGTGCTCCTCTAACCCAGAAACCTTCTGCATATAGCCGTTAACTATTCTGTTAAGCGAAGACATTTGGCTGCCACTAATCCTTAATTGCGCGCAGTTAATTTTGTGTCAGTTCCATATAAATGCCGTCTTCTTTCGTAACCGGAACAAGTTGTGTAACGCCTGTCTGTCCGCACAAAGAAAAATGTTGTGAGACAAATACGACGTTTCCATTTCAGCACTTATGAATGCTTGGAACTTAATAGACCCGCCCGCTGATTGTCAACAAATTTTTCCTTTAAGGGTTATAGACCCCCTCTAGGTTTCAACATTCTTTGTGTATTGGGATCCAAATAGGTCAAGAAAAGGGAGATCGCAAGGGTGTCTCATTGGCGTCATTCAGATAACTATTTCCTCACTATCCTCAGTACACCATCTGGCTTGCCCAAATAAATAACGTTCGCCATTCCAACAAACAAACCAGTCTCGATCACGCCAGGAATCGATTTGAGCTGCAAATCCAGTTCTTTCAGAGCCCTAATCGGCCCAAAATCAACGTCAACAACAAAGTTGCCGTTATCCGTCACCATGGGCCCAACCTTCCCCTTTCCCTCACGCAAAAAAGGTTTCCCACCCAACTCCCTCATCTTAGCCAAAACTGTTGGGAGAGCAAAGGGCAGAACCTCGACGGGTACCGGGTGGTTTGTTCCCAGCCTTTCAACAAGTTTCGTTTCATCAGCCACTATTACAAACTGTTTAGCCGCCGAGGCAACAATTTTTTCTCTTGTCAACGCTCCACCTCCGCCTTTAATCAAGTTGAGTTCCCTATCAACCTGATCTGCACCGTCTATCGCAAGGTCGGGCTCAGGATGCTCATCTAGCGTTGTTAAAGGTACACCGTAATGCACCGCCGTCATTATAGCCTGATGAGAAGTTGGAACTCCTAAAATCCGCAAACCTTCACGTCTAATTTTTTTCCCTATCTCCTGAATGACGTAGGCAGCTGTGCTCCCACTTCCCAATCCAATTACGAAGTCATCTTTAACGTGTTTCACCGCTTCTAGGACTGCTCTTTTTTTGGCCTCCTCTCTCCAAGCCACGTTTTCACGCCTCGACCTCGATCTGTCCAAGCCTCTCCAGAACCTTTTCAACCTCAGCCTTAATCTCTTCGATCCTCTTCTCAGCCTCTGTTTTCTTCGGCGCCGAAGGCTTGCGTACACCTCTTTTCTCCCTTCCAAGAGGAGCGGGTGGCAGAGCCGGAGACGATGCGGGCACGGGAACCTCCCTTATCGGCTTTAATTCAAGGCTTGCCCTCAAGTCCCCAATTTTTCTGTTTATTTCGTCAAAACGTTCGCTAAATAGCTTAACAAGGTCTTCTTCCATGGTCTCCAGCTCGTGTAGCGCGACGATTGACTCGCTTCTGGAAATCGCTTCTTTGATCTTCAGCATTTTTTCTTTATACGCCAGCGCTAAGCGTTCCCGTTCCTCCTCGCTTATCTTCCCTTCTGCCTGCGCCTCATAGAGACGTCGAATGGCGTAGCTGAGAATCTCCCTTTCAATGTCCAGCATCCTAAGCTCGTCTCGAGCCTTTTTGGCGTCGTCAGATGCCACGCTTCGCTCAACTTTTGTGGGCAACCTTTCTCTAACCTCAGGCATATCCAACGGTTTTTCTTCCCTTTTCCTCCCAGCCTTCATCGCATAAAGTGATAGTATAACCACCAGAACCGCAACGCATGAAATTATTAGGATTAGTAGGAGGCCAAAATCCACTGAGGTTCCCTTCTACAGAAATCATGGTTTTGCAGTTGTATATAAATGTGAGGAATACAGCCCTAAAGAATTTTGGGTCAATTTTCGTAAATTCGTGGAGCATAAACTCGAAAAGAGCGTGACTTCCATGGCGTGGTTTTAGTGACTACTAATCGTACGTTACGTCAAAAGACATTGAGTAGCCTTGTTGTACACCAGTTTTACTGTGTAGGTTGCCTCCTTTTCGTAGGTTCCGGTTATGTAGACCGTTCCCAGAGAGTTTGGTGTTATGTGGACGGTTTGGGTTAAGCTGTGGAGTTGTTTGTCGACATAGGCTTTGGTGATGGTTATGTCTACGGAACCCATGTTTCTCACGTAGGCTGTTATGCAGGTTGTGTTCACGCTGGTTTCTTCTAAGTTTAGTGGCGTGAGCGCCTTTGGGGTGTTGCTCATGAACGTTCCAATAAGCCCTGTTACAAAGCCATAGAAGAGGAAAGCTGAGGCTATAGATGTCATAAAAAACAGCAGCAAGGCGGATACTACCAACCGCGTTTCATTCTGTCCTCTGTAGGAATTGCATTACTACTCCAGAATTTTTATAGGCTTTATGAATCACGGATAATAATTGCTAGTACAGTGGTGGATTGTGGAGCCTCTGGTGGGTTTGGAGTTCTAGATCGCCATGTGGATGCTTTCTGTGGAAGAGTGCCAAAATCAGTTTTGGCGAGACACTACAAGGATTATTCTCCGGAGAAACTCAAATGAATCTACGAAAGCTGGACTAAAAGTCTTAGCCTAATCTCCCACTCTTTTTCCTTTATCTATGAAGACTGTCACCGCCATACAGTCCGCTAATCTTAGACAAATTAGGCATTCTTGCGGGATAGCAGCATTTTTAGGACGACTCGCCAAGTATCCAAAATGATGAGGACACCTTGAAGGGCCTTCCTTTTTTTCCTTTTGCGGTTCCGCACGCAAGAGATGGCTACGATCTAATTTGGTAGCCTTACTTTGCCTTCGAAGAAATCTAAATAAACCTAAGAGAAGAAGTGCCAAGCCCACGAGAAAATAGTGTATTACTTTGACTCCTATTCCCAGACTGATAGCCTCACCTGTTCTGGATCCGAAGAAGATAAGAGCGATGTCCTTACCCCACGAAGTCATATCATACCAAGCTAACCAGCCGACCCAAGCCAGAATAATCGATCCGAGAGCTACCAAGAAAAAGCCAACCAGTTTCGGCAATAGATGGATAAGACGTAATTTCGCGCGCAAGGATTCATTTGGCAATTTTATCTCATCGTTAATTTTTCGATGTTCAAAATTGATTTATTCAAGCAATCTAGGTTTGATGAAATCAAAATATGTAGCATAAATACAGTCAAATCTACTGTGCTCACAAACCTAAAATTGTTAACTTAATCTCCCCCCTTCTTCATGCGGTGAAGAAAATGCAATGGACAGTGAATTCTGGAACAGAAAGACTGGGCATCCGTTATCCACTGGAACAGGCATGAAAACAGTTAGGAAGCTTGCCGCTTGGCTCTTTAATTTGTTTCCCTCTCGTCGTATGGTAATGCTGAACCAAATACATGAACTTTACGGGGAATTTCTCACGGCAAACATTGAGCGCTAAACACTAATTGGAAAGTTCCACCTCGCCGAGTTCTATTCTTCCTTTTTTCCTAATATGTCTCTAAACAACTCCTGCTATGGCTTCCTTCCTTTTTCTACGCTTTCTTCTAAGCCAAGCCTTGATGAATTCTTCGATTTCCCGTTTGTTGTATGGGTTGCTCCAGGCTGCGTCTAAGGCTTGGCACTGGTTTGACGCGCCTATGAGGCCGAAGTATGCGAGAAGCTCCTGATATAGTTGATCGACTTCTGGCTGACCTAACCCAACTTGCATTTCGGTTAGAATCCTCATAAGTATGGTTCTGCTCACTTCTGCCACCTATTACATGTTGTTTGGTAGGAGTCTGCTGTTTCCCCAAACTCTTATGTAGGGACTTACGGACCCTTCGGTCACCAAGTCTACCTTTAAATCCAGAATTTCGGAGAGTCGCCTCTCAATCCTTACCAAATCTAAGAGGCTCTTTCTTTTGGAAAATTTCACCAAAATATCTATATCGCTCTTTTCTTTCTGCTCACCTCGAGAATAAGAACCGAATGTGCCAAGAAAGGTTATATCATTCTCTTTACGCGCATCAAGCAGTTCACTTTCATTTATCTTATCGATTACTTTATCCCTCATGCAATCCCCTCGGTCTGTATGTCTGCATTTTGCCTGTCTGTAACATAAGTGTTCCGAGTATGCTGTGAGTTTTCTGTGGGTTTCGTCTGATATTCTAAGCGTTTTCATCCTTCCATTTCCAAGTCATCTTCTCTGATTTCTTTCCTTTCGTGATTAGTGATTTACATGTAACCATATTTATGCTTTATCAAACATTCCTCTATGAAGAGACTTATTCAGAAAAAAGGAGAAAATTGGAGTAGCTTTCGTCATCAGCGAATCTTAGTGTTAAGAGTTACTTCGAGAAATCTCCCTTAAAACCAACACTTTGGCACAGATATCGGTAAAACATGGATTGACCAGTAAAATATGGATTGCGAGAATGCTCCGCCATAAACAACTCAACCGCCTTCCCTCGCATACGCCACCGAACCTCAGGCCAAAACAAGCCTTTGACTTTTCGAGGCATGAGCCTCACTTTGAGACTTTTGGACCTCTGTTATCATGACTTTCTCAACCTTCTTTAGTCAAAGAATCGCTGGCGGATGCTTCTTTCACGAGAGAAATGACGATAACGCTTTCTTACCCATCATGATTACCTCTCCTAATTTGAGCCTTAACTAACAAAAGGAGACGTTTTTCGCTGCTTAATGGCTTGGTCAGCGTTCATGTGAACCCCAAAGCCGATTTTGATGGAAGTTCACACGGATTTACGTTGAGTTTTAAAGGAGCCAGCTGTAAAATACAATTGTAAATACAATAGAGAAAAAGGAAAGATGAGAAAACCTGTCGCCATAAGAATCGCCCGAACGTGTGGCAAAAGGCAAGAGAAACAGGCTTAAACATCTCAAAGACTTGCGAGACCACTTAAAACAAGAAATTCAACGTCTAACAGCTTCTAATCCAAAAACAGATTGTATATCGACGTGCGACAGCGCGTCTCAACAGCCACATTGGAGCCTCGGGCGGGATTTGAGCCCGCGACCTCCGCCTTACCAAGGCGATGCCCTAACCAGCTAGGCCACCGAGGCTTCAAGTATTGTAGAGGCATAAAGAAGTTTAAAGGATTTTGTTCGAGGCGTATTCTGAGAAATGTTTAATTTTTAGATCTAAACTTTGGCAAATTTTGGGTTGTCTCCGTTTGGTTGGTGTTTCGGGTTCCTCCAAAGTGCATGGAATAAAAAAATATTTTTTTATACATTCAGCCTACCAGACGGAGAAACCCTAAAATTTGCCAAAGTTTAGTTAGATTTGTCTTTTACATGGTTTGGGCGGGGGTTTCCGAGTCTGGTCAAAGGAGCAAGGCTTAGGACCTTGTCGCATAGGCGTTCGTGGGTTCAAATCCCACCCCCCGCACCACCCGTCTTTGGAGCCTTTTTCACGTTCTCTTCACGAAAGGAACACGAAATCTGTGTTATTGATATCGCGACAAAATGAGTGCTTCCAAATTGGAATCCGATTCAATAAGTCTCAAATTCGATGATGGGTCTCCATGTAATCGACCGGTCTCACTCTGCCTAGTTCAGACGTGGTGAGCGGGATTTTGTCACCAATTTGCCGGTAAAAATATGCCTATTATATGCTTGATGGCACCTAGCTTGATCTAAACGCGCGCCTTTTAAAACAAATATTGGCCTAAAAAAGCGATGTGCGTCCATCTGTCAAAATATAAGATATTAATAGGTTGAGAAACAACGATAAAGTGGATGGGAAAAATGAAAATCATACAGTGGAAAAATTGGAATGAAGACGGGTTAAGAAAATTGATCAAGGAACTTTACGAGAAAAAGGGATATCAAGTCAAGAATGTTCATGGAAGGCTGGAGCCCGGAATTGATCTAATAGCAACAAGACTCGACTCGGCGAAAAAAAGAGTAATCGAAACATTGGGTATTCAAGCATCGATTCCAAAAGCAGACAAAACGCGAGTAGGAAATGCGGCGATGGCGTTAACTCAAAAGGATCTACACCTATCGTATTTCCTAATCATTGCCATACAAGGTTATACCGAAGACTTTGATTTACATTGGGGGCAGTCGAAATTAAGAGATAAAAATCTTTTCATGGATGGAGAGTCGCTTGAGAAAGAATTGTTAGCGAACGGGATTTTGCCGGAACTTGAGTTGGAGAGATTGGAAAATGAGTTCTATAAGTCCGAAACCTTCGCGATTTTAGAGGACATTACTAATACCATTTTCGAGAAAGGATACTCTACAGTTTTGGAGTTTGATTCATCTCTCAAAGAGATTCGTGACAACAAGAAAATGATTCTAGAGAATTTAAGGCTTCTAATGAGAGGCTTACAAGAAACGTCGGTTTCTTCCGGACGTGTCTATTTGTCGATGTCAAAGGCGGTTTCGTATAACCGACTTGATCTGTTTGTGGATGAGTTTATTAAAGGACAAAGTTTAGTTCTGAAACCTCTTAAGAAGATGAGAAGTGCGTTAGCGAGTCTCGAAACCATTCTCGCGGCGATGAAATTGTTCTTTGGCGCGCTCAGCGGGACAGAACGAGGTTTTCTAATGCGTATGAAAATTTTTCCACAAAACTCGGATATCATGAATACCACAAGCGAATTTTGGATTTTCACATATTTTGATCCGGAGGCAATCTATAAACACGGCTATCGCATTGTCTTGCTTCAAATATTCTACGGACTGCAGGAAAGGATGAATGAGATTAAGAGACGTGTTGAGACTGTGATTCAACTCTTAGAGGACGAGGACGAGATGGCAAAACATCTTAAAAACTTCGTGTCGAGGTTTCCCGTGAAGAAATAGATTGCGCGCGCCTTTTTGTACTAACTAAGGAAACAAATCAGGTATGTGAATCCCTTAAAGGAATGAGGGGATTAGAGAAAAGGCAAGTTTCTCTCGCTGAATTTGTTTAGAGCCTTAAGAGTCAACGACTAATGATAGCGCGTTTACCTTGCTCGAAGTCGCTCGAGTATCTCCCTTACTCTCTCTTGTAAATTAGGCTCATCCAATAGAGTGTATAGCTTTTGGGTAATTGTTATACGGTAATCATTCCAATATAACGCGCGTAAGCATGCAAGTACACTGCTCTTTACTATACCCCACTCTTCTTTACTAAACTCCCTAATCGCCTTAAAACTTGGATCGAGAATCTTTGGGTTTTTTGTCTCTTCGAGGACATTAAAGGCTCGTTCCCGAATTCCAATATTTTTGTCTTGAAGTGAAATTTGAATAACCTTTTCGAGGAAATCCTCCATTAAGGATTTTTTGTGGGTGTCATCTTCAACTCTTAAAATTATGTTAAGCATTCCAAGAAACTCATCACGAATCTTTTCGTTGGGGTCGTTCAATGATTTTTTATAATTTTCAAAGCACGCTTGTCATGAATAATACGTTTATTATAACTTAGTAAAAGTAAGTCTCTTGCTCCCTCAAGGCGTTTAATGTCATTGAAGCTTTCTAAAGCTTCGAGAACAAGATCGAGATCTTCAGACTTTGCTTCGACGAGGGCTTTCTTCCTTTCTTCTTCGCGTCTTAGCGTTGGATATTGTTCGTCAATATACTTCCTTAACCCTTTCGAAAATCCTTCATGCAGTTCTTCTTGGTTGTAATATTCAATTCTCTCGAGTGCACTGATGTCGGCGGGCGGTTGCGCCTTGATCTTTTCTGCTATTGCTCTATTGTAAAGGACGAAAACGGGTTTTTGGCTTGCGAGGATGAAACCGAACTCAAACATTACATTGGGATTTCTTTCGGTGAGTTCGATAACGCCAAAACTTGAAGAAAGAATTCTTTCGCATATTTTACAAAGAATATCCCTTCCCGCGGTTACTTCTTCTTCGGCAACATAGGGAAAAATACCGTTTTCTTCGAGAATGCCCCTTACAGTTTGGCGGGTGTCCATCCATTCTTTATTAGATGGAACTGCGATGAAACAAACCGGAGATGAAGGAAGTACCCTCGGCTCGATTGGGCATGTTTTGTTCCTAACGGGACAATATCGTGGTAGGCTTGTCAAGGCTCATCAAAATAATTGTGGTTCGTTGAAATAAAAAGCCATCGAATGCACATGCTAAACAATGCTATCGTTTCTTAACCAAACGTCAGGATCGCCGTCCGGCCGCAACTAAAAAATTTCTGTACACCTGGGCAAAACTTGACCTTCTGCGCGCGCAACGTTATTAATGATAATCAAACTCCCGCGCTAATGGTTGTTAGTCTAGAAGTCTTTTCTCTCCTGTGATCTTTTGGACATCTGTTATGTCCTAGGTCACTTCGAGACAGCCCCAAATACTTTCCTTCCTTATTTCGGATAACAAAGTACCGAATGTATTTTTTCTGTCCTTTCAAATCTATCTAGAAATTTGCGGAATCCCGTTTGTTAAAGTACTTATATAACGCTGATAACAGATTTGGCTAGGTGAAACTGTTGAAAGACAAAGTTGTGAAAGCCATCGAAGAGTTGAGACCTCACTTACAGGCTGACGGCGGAGACATAGAACTAGCAGATGTGGACGAGGAAAAAGGCATAGTTAAGGTTAGGTTGAAAGGTGCATGTGTCGGCTGCCCTATGGCGCAATCAACTCTCCAACTGGGAGTAGAACAATTCCTAAGGAAAAAATACCTGAAATCAAGTGGGTTGAAGCCGTCTAGGAAATATTTTTGAGCAAGCGGTTCAAGATTCATATCCTAGGCAATTGTAGTCGAATCGAAAGGCTGCGACAACAGCACAAAGTTGGAGACAAATGTACTTTTGTCTAGTTGGTTTTCAAAGTATACGCCACAAGCGCTCCAATGGCTGAAAGTGCCGCCATCCCCAACAAACAAAAAGTATACGAATCCGTCACATCTAAAAGAAAACCAAACAAAGGCTGCGCTGAGGCTGCACCCAAATTCATGCATATTCCTGTTATGCCAAACCCCACGCTGGCCAAGGTTGGACCCAAGATTTCTGCTGGCAAAGCCGACGCGATAGGAGGCACCAGGGCAGCCGTGATGCCGAGGGCAAGGATTGAAGCAACCAAAGCCATGTTAGAAGTGTACGCTAAAGCAACGAACGTCAGCGTCATTAGAAGGGAACCTGCAACGGCAAAGGGCCTACGCCTACTCGTTATGTCTGACAGCCAGCCAAAAATTGGCACGCAAAGTACTGCTCCCCACATCAGTAAACTTGCCAAAAAACTTGCGTAAACCTTTGGCATTCCCTTGTAAGTCTCAAAAAGCTCAGGAGCCCAAGTTGTAAATGACAAAGCTGCAGCGTTAAAAAACAGCCAAACAAGCCCTACTTTCCAAATTTCAAAATTGCCTATAGCTTGGCGTACACTTGCCTTACTTTTGTGTCCTGCAAATGGCCCCTCTCTAATCACTACCATGAAAACTGCTACGGCAGTGATTCCCACAGCCAAACCGACGTAAAAGGGGAAACGCCAGCCATACGCAAGCATGAAAACACTTGCGCTTGGCAAAGCTATGATGGTGGCTAAGGGCATGTTTATCCCGTAGATTCCCATGACCTTTCCCAGTTCTTCACGTGTGAACCATTGAGTTATTACTACTGGCATATTAGTAACAATGAAGGCTCCACCCACGCCTAGGATCAGCCTTCCAGCCAGTAGCATGATGAAGGAATTTGCCGTGGCGCTCACAAAACAACCCAGAACTACACACACCAGAGACAAAAAGCCTACATGTCTGATTCCATATTTTTTCACGAAAAACCCTGCAGGTAAACCGAGGAAGATTCCTGGCATAAGAACAATGGACATGAGCAATGCGGCTTCAGCATCTAAGGGTATGTTAAACTCCGCTTTTATGGATGAAATTAGAGGAGGAACCGCTTGTAAAGCGAAGGCATAGGCTACAAAGGCATAAAACGAGGCAAACAATATAGCCCATCTGTATCTGGGATACTTACCTTCTTCGCCTAAGCTTTCCATGCCCTACATTACACAGAATTCCTTTAATAAGCGATTTTCATATAGCATACCCAAAACTTCCCAATTGAAATCGTTCAGAGGGAATGCAGAATGCCCAGAAAATACAAAATAGTTATTCTGCCCGGCGACGGCGTTAGCCGAGAGGTTATTCCAGAAGCAGTTAAAGCACTTGAGGCTGCGCAAGAGGTTGTAACCGGACTAAATCTTGATTTTGTCGAATTTGAGTGCGGTTTTGAATATTACAAAAAGACAGGGCAGCCGTGGCTACCGGAAGCCTACGAAACCTGTAAAGAGTCTGACGCGATTCTATACGGCGCCATGGGACTGCCAGGAGTGGAAGGACTTGAAAACATCGTATACGTGCATAGAGTGCTTAGACCCAACCTGGATTTGTATGCTAACGTGAGGCCTGTTAAACTGAGAGAAAACGTTAACTGTCCTTTGGCTGGAAAAAAACCGGGAGACATCGATTTTGTCATTGTAAGGGAAAACAGTGAGGACCTCTATGTACCAATGAGAGGAGCCCTTACAAGGGCAGGGGTAACGGAGGTAGCCATAGACGTTAAAATAGCTACAAGGAAGGGAGCTGAAAGAATAATAAAATACGCTTTTGAATTCTGCAGAAAGAGAGGGAAAGGGGCTCCCTTGGACGGGAAACTGAGAGTAACCTGCGTTGACAAAAGCACTGTTCTCAGAAGTTGCGCGCTTTTCAGAGAAGTATACAACGAGGTAGCTGAAGGCTATTCTGACATTGAGAGAGACTACGCCCTCATAGACGCATGGACCCAGTGGGCTATAAGACGCCCCGAGTATTATGATGTTGTCGTCACAACAAACTTGTTTGGGGACATAATCACGGACATGACTGCGCCATTTCAAGGAGGCTTAGGAATGGCTCCGAGCGCTGAGGTCGGCGACAGATACGGCTTGTTTAGACCTATTCATGGAAGCGCTCCAAAATATTATGGTAAGCGCGTGGCAAATCCTATAGCAGCTATTTTGTCGGCTAAAATGATGATGGACTGGTTGGCTGACAGGTATGGAGACGAATCCGCCAAAGAAGCCGCAGATAAAATTGAAAAAGCCGTAGATTTAACTCTTAAAGAGGGAAAAGTGTTGCCACGCGACATTGGGGGTTCATCTAGAACAAACGAAGTTGGAGACGAGATAGCCAAGAAAATTCGAATGTGACTCCACTACTTGACGTAAAATATGTCCTTTTTTCCTTGCGCCTTTTTTCTCAGTTCTCTCTGTGTTTTATCCTCTTTTTTTATTAACTCCATTTCTGTGCGTCCAGTCATCTTTGCGTCGTATTCTACAAAGGCGCTCACGAGTTCGGCAAGGTTTTTGTTTATCTCCTTTAACTCTTCAAGTGAGAATTGAGCCATAACATCAGGATTGTCAGCCCATTGGATCCAGCCTGTAACGCTCCGTTGAGGTGCAAATAAAGTGAATCTAATCATGCGCACTATGTCTAAGCAGTCCTTTCCTTTGACTTTCGTTGACTTCTTTATTTCGTTTAAGATTCTTTCGCAGTCTTGGGTCCATTTTCCGCTCATGAACATCAAACATAAAAACCTTCTTGATTCTTAGACCCTACTCGTAAAAGAATATAAGACTGGTAAAATCTCGTTTAGGTATGAAACTTACTGCTAAGAGGGAAGAGCCGTCGCTGGCGTTTGGCGGACAAGCGGTAATAGAAGGAGTGATGATTCGCTCCAAAAAGCGTATGGTGATTTGCGTTAGACAGCCGAACGACGAAATATTAACAAAAACTGAAGAAATAAACTCCATGTCTGAAAGATACAGGATCCTTGGATTGCCTTTTCTGAGAGGCATAATAGCATTATTTGAAACTCTGTACCTGGGCATTAAAGGTCTCTATTTCTCCGCAAACGTCACTCTTGAAGAAGGGGAAAAACTTACCGCTAAAGAAATAGCGCTGTCGGTTGTTTTGGCTTTTGCCTTAGTGATATTTTTGTTTAGCATTTTGCCCTTTTTCTTAGCTAACCTTCTGGGTCTTGGGGGAGTGGTTTTTAATGTTGTGGAAAGTGTGGTTCGGCTTGGGATTTTACTAATCTACTTGGCATCCATAAGTTTGGTTGGAGAATTTAGAAAGGTATTTCAGTATCATGGCGCAGAGCACACAGCCATCAATGCTTACGAAGCTGGAGTTGAGTTAAATGTCGAGAATGCTAAAAAATATTCTCGGTTTCATCCGAGGTGTGGAACATGTTTTCTTCTAATAGTTACTCTAATCAGCATTCTGTTTTTCTCGATTATGCCGAATTTGGGATTCTACATGAACCTAGCCTACAGAGTTCTTCTTATCCCTGTGATTGCCGCTGTATCCTACGAGGTTTTGAAGCTCAGCGACAGGTACAGGGACTCAAAAGTTATGAAGGTCTTAACAGCGCCAGGCCTAGGGCTTCAATACTTAACGACAAAGAAACCAGACGAGAAGATGATTGAGGTGGCTTTAAAGGCTGTGGAGGAAACAAGCAGATTGATGCAAACTTCTCAATAATAGCTGCTTCGAGTTACTTATATAGACATTTAGCTTTTCCTCAATAAGGCGATTCAAGTGGACCCTTCAAACCTCGGCGCACGGTCGTGGAAACACCTCTTCACGCTTTACAAGTTGGCAGAGTTGGGCGCGTGTAGCCGAACCATTAAGGTCTCTACAGAATATCTGGCTGAAAAAATGGGGGCTTCCCAGCAAACAGCTTCCCGTCACCTCATTGAACTGGAGAAGAAAGGCCAGATCAAGAGAACCATAATCCAAGAAGGTTGTTTGATCAAAATCACGGATTCGGGAATGGCTGAGTTGAAGAAACTGTATTCTAACTTGCGCTTAATTTTTGAAGCAGCGTATCCTCCATCCGTTACTTTAGAAGGTGTTTTGTTCACTGGACTGGGCGAGGGCGCCTACTACGTGACTAAGGAGGGATACCGCAAGCAGTTCATGGAAAAACTCGGGTTTGACCCGTACCCAGGAACCCTCAACCTCAAGTTGACAACAGAATACGACGTAAAAACAAGGGCAGAACTTGAAGCTTATCCTGCGATTGAAATTCAAGGTTTCAAAAATGAAAACAGAACCTTTGGTCCTGTGAAATGTTATCCCGCAGTAGTTAACAACAAAGTGAAGGGTGCAGTCTTGTACGCCCTGCGAAGCCACTACGATGCATCTGTGCTGGAGGTAATCGCCCCAACATTCCTGCGCGGTCGACTAAAACTGAAGGATGGAAACAAAGTGAAGGTGGAAGTTCTCACTCTACCATGACTATGATTCAAAAACTATTTGCTTGAAGCCTATCTCTTAAACGACTCGATGATCTTTCTCTTAATCTTGGAAGAACTGTTCAGCTCCTCTTTTCCAAACCTTCCAATTTTGACAATTTGAACGTTGAGATTTTTTTCTGCTATAGCCTTTCGCACTTCCCTTTCTATGCCGTCTTGGTCGTGTCCAACAGCTATTATGTCTGGCCTTATCCTCTCAACTACCTTGCTTATGTCGAATTTTTCGTAGCCTAAAAGCGCCTCGTCCACCACTTTCAAAGATTCAACGAGGGACCTTCGTTGATCCTCCGGCATCACAGGCCTTTTCCCCTTCCTTTTTTCAACGGTGCTGTCCCTGGCTACGATAACTATCAATTCTGCGTTTTCTCCCCCAGCCTTCTTAGCCTCCTCCAGATACTTCACGTGACCGAAGTGCAACAGATCAAAGGTGCCTGAAGCCAAGACAACCTTTCTCTTCCTTGATTTATCTACCACGAAAACTTCACGACTCCTAGCAATCGTAGGGCATCTAGCAGGCCCTCACAGTAGGCAACAGAAGCCAAGCCTATTTCAAGTTTACCTCCCTTCTGATAGTATTTAGCGTCTTCTAGCTTCAGTCCATGCAATGTTTAGTTTCCCTCTAAGTTCCCCTTATTTTTTCTGTGGCCATTGGAACTCCGCTATGCCCAGTAGTCTTAATGCGTCGAGGAGCCCCTCGCCATAGGCTACAGATGCTAGTCCGGTTTCAAATTGTTTTCTGTCTCGATAGTACTTTGCGTCTTCGAGGTAGCGCTTAGCCATATCAACAATGTCTCTTGCTTTTTCCCTATCAACGTGCACCGCATCTGGAGACAGTTTCATTTCAGCAAAGACTCGCTCGGTATTCTGAATGTACTCGGACAATAGTTCCTTCACAGCTGACATTTGACCATTCCTGCGCACCAATTAACTTCACAAAC
>LIHK01000021.1 GCA_001399795.1 Candidatus Bathyarchaeota archaeon BA2
AAGATGCCATGGAGAGCCCTAATTGAATTAAAAAAATTAGAGCGCACTTCACCTCAATAAAAGTCATGGTTTTTTGGGCTTGATTGTGCTGGTTTTTAATGTTTTCCTTCACAACCTAAAACAAAAACTTCATAAACTGATAATAGTGGGGCTATTCATTTGGGGGTTATGATAACGATCTCCATTTTTTCTGCAGTTTTTCGATTCTCAAAATGTCTTTAGTACTGTCTCATGTGGCTATTGAAAAGTGCTTTATTTCCGTCTAGCTAGTTCATAGACACTTTTTGTTGCCAAAATTATTGCTGCTGGGGCGACGAATGCTGTTATGTTGAACACAATCGTGTTTATCGTGGTTCCGAGCTCTGCCACTGCCTCATTGATAACCAAGAACCAACCACCGGAACTTGTAACCGTTAACGCTATTGCAGCCAAAAGAAACGGCGTAACTTCCTTCTCAGTGATGGTGGTGAAGCCTACTATAACGCCAAGAATGACTAGTGCCAATGCTATCCACCCGGCACTAACATCTGTGACACTGGATGCTATTCCAGTAACGATTGCTATCAAGATGCAGACCAAGAATGCATATTCACCTAGTTTTTCAAGCATCTCCATGTTTCCACCTCTTTTGTCATATCTGAATTTGTTCAACGGGCTTCAAATATGGCGTCTTATTATTTAAGAAATATTCAAAACAACGACACCGCCTTCGTATCGAAAACCGATATATAAAATACGTTCCAGTTCCCAGTATATTTCAAATAGCGAAACAACGTCTATACACGCTTTTTACCATGCCTACGCTCGGTACCAAAAATCGCAAGATAAAAAATATATTACACTTAATTACATACTCGGATTTCGAAACAAAATCTGTAACGGATTCCAACCAGAAAATGCGTGCGCGCAAAGAGGAGTGGTCGTTTAGTGTGGTTGACCTGCAGGGCAACTCTCGGGAGAGGGAAAAACAAGCTTCTAGTTAGAGGCACCGAGGGAGTTGAATGGGTTTTCTGTCCCGCCATCAAAAGCATAAAAAGAGACAGAGTCAGCACAGCCAGATGTCAAGGATGCAAGCACTTCATCCGCTTTGAACAAACCTACATCTTCCAAACACACACAACAAGGAAAACACTCTCTTTTGGAACAACCACCACATCAAAAGGCACCTGCCACATTGCAAAACCATCAAGTAGATCGAGGACCACGTATCCACACGCCACACCACTTCCTCACGTACCTAACTTGATAAAAGAAAGGGAACCGCTTATTGATATCTTTGAAGAAGAAGACCACCTAATAATTCTAGCAGAGCTACCTAGCGTAAACGAGAAAGACGTAAACATAAAAACAGAAGAAAACACTCTAACGATAAGCGCATTTACCGCAACAAAGAAATACCTAAGAATAATCAAGCTCCCAGTCCCTGTCAAAAAAGACACAATCAAATTCACCTACAGAAACAACATTCTACAGGTGAGACTGGAAAAGCTATGAGCTACAAGGGGAGCTTTCTGACTGGTTTTTAAGTTGGTGATAGAGGCTGAGCGGAAGGCCTTAAAAAGAAAATTCAGTAAGATAGTTTCTGGAAGTGTTCATATTTTAGTACGTAAGGCACTAATAAAAACTCGACTTCAGCTTATTCAAGCAGCTCTGGCACGCTTCAAGGCAAAGTTGTGGCGATAGCGGAGAAATAGTAACATTTCTGGGATTTAAATGGTTGGTAAGCACTAAATAAACAATTTAGACTACTACCACTGCAAACCTACGGCAAAACCCGTCTAGCAACTCGTCTTTGGTTAAAAACTGCCGAGGTTAATCGATTAAGTTTGCTATTGAAAGAGTCTTTTAATGTCCTTTACTTTGTCGAAGCCTTTGTCATTAGAGTAAATTTCTAAGATTTTTAGTCTGTACATTTGAGCCACATGCACAAGGTCAAAAAATTCTAGTTTTGGATATTGAGACTTCAAATCTTTGGCTTTGACTTCATCTTCATATGTGGTTTCATAAATGGTTAGGGTGGGGTAAGATTGCAGAATTTTGAAAAAGAAATCGATTTTGTCATCTAATTTATAATATTCGAGCCATGCGCACACTTCGGCTACTACGAGACTTGAGGTTGCCGCCTCTTCGCCTTCCTCAATCCTTTGAAGTATAGCTTTAGCAACAGAACCAAAATTTGGATGGGCTGTCAAAACATAAAGAAAAATGTTGGTCTCTAAAAATCTCAACCAATCTACTCCAGCTTAGAATGTTGGGCAATGGCCTTACGCGCAACCTTCTTCGGGCTTTCCTCAACTATCCCCTTTGCCACGCCCCAAAGGGCTTCTGTAGGCTTTTGAACTGGAACCTTCGGTTTAAGGATAATTGCACCACCCTTATACTCGGCTTCCAATACGGAGCCAGCTACGATTCCAAAAGGTTTGCGCAACTCCTTGGACAACACAATCCTATACTTTTTGTCCACACTAACCTCTGTCATAATCCCACTATTAATATCCCACTATTTTTGTGGATATAAATATTTCCCACAAGCTTTATCACCAAGCAGTTGACGGAAGAATGCATAATTTGCAGAGACCAATAATAACAATCGACGTAAAAAATCGTCAAATGAGACAAAATTCAGCTTTGAAAGTATAGCATAGACTGCAATTCTAAAATGCCATTAGCAACATGCGCAAACAGAGTTAATGTGCGCTACTCGGCAACAAGCCAGACATAAGCTGGTTTATTGTCTCTGTTAACCTGCGAAGCCCCGACCCTATATCCCCTTCGGACACCTGTAATATGATTTGTGAAACTTCTTTCCTTAGCGACGTGATTCTATGACAGTTTTCACAGTTCCAGTTTCCTTTCTCATAGTCTTCACATGAAAGAAGAACATCAGCCATCTCCATCAATTCCCGCGCCTTAGCCGCCTTTACAGCCACATCCTCTGCCCTGTTGATTTCCTCATTTAACTGTTTAATCGCCCGTTCCATCTTTAAGTACTTAGGGCAACTCATCCTTTGAGGGCGTCTAGCAACCCTGAAATCCTTCGGATGAATGGCTATTTCTATGCCCACGGAGTCACAGATCTTATAATATTTTCTCGCTGCGCCTAATGGGCTCTTTCTCCAGAAGCTCTCTATCAGACCCGCCCTCTGGAGAAGACCGAGGTGCTTCAGAATTGCTGGTTGTGTCACATCCAACTTCTTGGCTATCTGAGAGATGTAATGAGGCTCCTCTGAGAGAAGAGTGAGTATCCTTCTTCTAGTTTCGTTTCCAACGATTTGGAGGACCTCACCCATTGACTTCATATTTACGCACTTCACGTGTACGTTACTACAAAAAGGTTTATATACCTTTTGTTATAAACCTAAAGTTAGCAACTCCTTAAAGGATGCTCCTACATGTCGGAACACACAAAAAAAGCGAAGGCAAAGGTCTTAACGCTTCGTGTCGCCGAGGCCTCCCAGAGAGATTTCGGCCGAGGCATAGCCAGAATCGACCCCGAAGATATGAACAAAATAAGTGTGGAGACAGGCGACGTTATCCAAATAACCGGAAAGAAAAGAACAGCCGCCAAGGTCATGCCAGCCTACCCAGAAAACCGGGGCAAAGGGCTCATCCAAATCGACGGGATAATAAGAAACAACGCCTTTATCGGAATCGACGACAACGTTCGCATCGAGAAGATCGATGCTGAAAAGGCAGAAAACGTTGTCTTAGCCCCTCTGGAGCGAGATCAGCCATGGCTTAGGGGGGAGAAGTATGGAGAGCATGTGAGGAGGCTTTTGGAAGGCTTGCCACTGGTTGAAGGAGACCGAGTGAGGCTAAGCCTTCTAGGGACAAGCGTTTCCTTTGTCGTGGCTCGTCTGAAGCCGAAGAGTACCGCTGTCATAGTGTACCCCACAACAGAAATAACGATACAAGAAAGGGCAATAGAAACTGGAAGAAGAATCGGTGTAACCTACGAAGATGTCGGTGGACTCGACGAGCAAATTCAGAGAATAAGGGAGATGATCGAGCTTCCGCTACGACATCTAGAAGTGTTTGATCGTCTGGGCATAGAGCCACCAAAAGGCGTCTTGTTACACGGCCCACCAGGCACAGGAAAAACACTCATCGCGAAAGCCGTAGCAAACGAAACCTTCGCCACCTTCATAAGCCTTAGCGGCGCGTCGGTCCATGGCAAGTATTACGGAGAATCCGAGGCCCGCGTGAGAGAAATCTTCAACGAGGCTGAACAAAACAAACCATGCATCATCTTCATTGACGAAATCGACGCCATAGCACCAAAAAGAGAAGAAGTACATGGAGAAGTCGAAAAGAGAGTGGTTTCTCAACTGCTAGCGTTGATGGATGGGCTGGAGCCAAGGGGACAAGTGGTGGTTATCGGCGCGACGAACCGACCTAACGCTCTCGACCCCGCGCTTAGAAGGGGAGGAAGATTCGATCGAGAAATAGAGATAGCAATACCCAACAGAGAAGGACGATTCGAAATCCTTCAAATTCACACTAGAGGAATGCCACTCACCGGAGATGTAGACCTGCAAAAACTCGCCGATCTAACCCATGGCTTCACAGGCGCAGACATCTCAGAACTGTGCAAGGAAGCAGCCATGAAGGCATTGCGGAGAGTCCTGTCTGAAATAGATTTCGAAGCCGACTACATTCCGGTAGAAGTCCTTAACAAACTAGTGGTCACCATGGAAGATTTCCTCGATGCCCTGAGGTTTGTAGAACCCTCCGCCATGAGGGAAGTGCTCATCGAAACACCAAACGTCACATGGAATGACGTTGGGGGTCTTAAAGAAGTGAAACAGGCACTAAGGGAAGCCATCGAATGGCCCATAAAGTACCCCGACATCTTTAACGAGGCTGGAGCAAAGCCTCCAAAGGGCATACTGCTACATGGCCCCCCAGGCTCAGGCAAAACCCTTCTAGCCAAAGCTGTGGCACATGAAAGCGAGGTAAACTTCATCAACGTTAAGGGTCCAGAACTTATGAGCAAGTTCGTAGGCGAATCCGAGAAGGGAGTAAGAGAAACCTTTAAGAGAGCAAAACAAACCGCGCCCTGCATCATCTTTTTCGACGAAGTCGATGCTCTGGCACCAAGGCGAGGAAGCGGAATCACAGACTCCCACGTTTCTGAAAGAGTCATAAGTCAGCTTCTCACGGAAATGGACGGCCTCGAGGAACTCCGCGGAGTCGTCGTTCTAGCCGCAACAAACCGAATGGACCTAATCGATCCCGCTCTGCTGAGACCTGGAAGATTCGACCAGCTTCTCTACGTCCCACCCCCAGATGAAGAGGCAAGATTAGAGATCTTCAAAATCCACACCAAGAAAAACCCTCTCGCCAAAGATGTTTCCTTGCAGAAGCTTGTTGCAGAAACCGAGGGATACATGGGATCAGACATAGAGGCGATCTGCAGAGAGGCCACAATGCTAGCCATTAGAAACTTTCTAAACACTCGTACAAAACGAAAAGAAGCCAAAGGAAAATCCTCCCAACTTAAGGTAACTATGTCGGATTTCCGACAAGCAATCAAGAAAATCAACAAATAGAAAGAAAGCCAAGAACAACCTTGGAGACTATTCCATTGAAAAAGCCAACTGCCAAAAAAACGAAAGTCTCAAACAACCCAGAAGAAACCAAAGAATGGATCAACCGAACACTCAAAAGAATTCACAGAAAAATGATCGAGTTATTTGGCGTTGATTTCACGTACTTTAGCGACATCAAAATAATCAAACAATCAGATATTCTTAAACAACTAACCCAACGCATACAGAACAACTTCAAAGAAAACGGCGGCGTGGTATATAGCGACATCAAGTGGAAACAAATCCGTGAAAGCCTTTCAAAAAATCAAGTCACAGGCTTTTTCGAAAACTTTGCCTTTTACAACCCAGAGGATGATGTTTTGTACATGAACGAAAAAATGATAACAAACCATCCAGAAAAAATAATTCCTGTATGCACTCACGAGCTCGCAGAAAAACTCCTCTCCACTTATCTTTCCTCACCGCTAAAAACACCCACACGCACTCTGGTCGAAGCATACATTGAAGCCAAAAAGACGGGCAATACAAGAAAACTCTATGAACTTTTGAATACACATACAGACATGGTTTTCAAAAGCGTTTTCAAAGAAGGAGTTTGTGAAGCAATAGCACTTCAAACCTTGCGTCACATAGACTCTGAAATGAAAGTAGCATCTCTAGAAAAGGAGTTACAGATAGGGCATTCAAAATGTATAGACCTGCTCTTTTACCTAGGTAACGCAAAAAAGAATGTAGAAAACGTGGAAAAAAACCAACCAGTGAATGAAAAGAAACTCATCAAAGAAATTCTCAAAATTTCTCAGATAATCAAAGGGCTTTCATATTACTTAGGCTATCCACTTGCCAAGGCTGTTATGGAAAAATATGGAATTGAGGGAGCAACATTTGCTCTAGAAAAATGCCCGCCTCTTAAAGCTCAATATTTTGCCAATCCACAAGCCTATCTAGCTCAGTTAGAAACTGAGAACGTTTAATGAACAAAGGAGGTGAAAAGATGGCGAAAAGAGAAAAGGGGCGAAAACTCGGGGCAGAAAAAGACTTTGAACAACTGAAGAAAGAGATCGCGCAAAAAGGAAAAGAAATTGAACAACTGAAGAAAACGGTAGAGGAGCTGAGAACACAAATCCAAGAAAAAGAAAAAACTGGCGAGGCAGTAGAGCTAGGCAAAGTGTTCGACGACGTTTTAGGACTGCTGGATGTTGGGTTCAGCATATTTGGCACAACTGGCAAGATCAAAAGTGAAGAAGCTAGGGGCAAAGGATTATTTGGACTAATCAACGATCTAGCCAAGCTGGCAGAGAAGTCTGGGACGTACCAAAAGAGAATCAATCTCGGGAAAAAGGGAGTAATCGACTTCCGTGTAAGGTCTGGTCCGATAAGAGGAACCTTCGCTGTAAAGCCAACGGGTAGCCTGAAGATAAGTAAGCCTAAGAAAGAAATTTCACCTATACGTACATCGATGCCTCTGACAACTGGTTCAATAGAGGAAAGGGAACCAATCGTTGACATCTTCGAAGAAAGAGATCACATAAAAGTGATGGCTGAGCTGCCGGGCGTCGAAGAGAACGAAATAAAGTTAGACATAGAAGATGGCACTCTAACAATAAGCGCCGACACTCCAGCGAGAAAATACTACAAAAAAGTGGAGCTTCCAAGTCCGGTAAAAAAGGATGACGTTGAATCCAGCTACAGAAACGGCATTCTAGAAGTTACGTTGAGGAAAACGAAGAAAGACGCATAGACAAAGCGGATGGAAGTGAAGCTGTTGAATGAAAAAGTACATTTCATCCAACTTGAGAAATTAGAAGACATCATCAAGATGATGTCCGCGTCAGTGAGGGCTCCGCCGCTGCATCATAAGGAAGTCAAAAACGGACACATCTACTTTCTTCCAGCATCCTTGGCGCTAGGAAAATCAGTCATATACTTTGTCAAAGTGAAGGAGAAAGTAGAAAAGAAATATATCGTCCTTGACATGGTTCATGACAAGATTTCCTTTAGCGACGAGCTTAGCACCAAACCAAGCTTACAGCATTTCTCAATCGTGGAAGTCACTTCAGAGAACATCTTGCCCATGGACGCACTGTGACCTTCGTAATAACACAAATGCAGTTAAAGAAAACAGCTAGGAAACCATGGTTGATCAGTTGATACACTTTCTATTCTTCGCGTTTTTCGGTTCTGGTAACTATTCGGGAGATAGTTTACCTTAGGGAGTACTCATATAGTCGTCGGTATCCATCTCCTTTTATAAGTTCCAACCCAAAGACTATGGTTCTCCATATAAAGATTAACCAAGAATGGTAATCTGAGTGTCAGCTCCTCTTTTTTCGAATAGTTTATTACACGATGTCTCATACTTCTACTCATTTGACGTAGGTGGTCGTATTGGAAGAAGTTAGAGGTATGCAAGTGATTGAGATTTTTGTTAGAATGCTACAACGATACGCCGAGTTGGTAGAGGATTTGGCTCAAGCACAACAGAAGCAACCGAATGCCTTTGATTTTTTCACCCGTATAAGCTCTCCTGAGTTTTCCAGAGAACTTATCACCAGACTTGCTAAAGAAACGAACGCAAGCGAGTTTGGATTGGTATTAAAGGCATTTGTGGAACTAGGGCAAATGCCTTTGTTCTCTTGGGAGACTGTAATAAATTTGCCTTTTGAGGAAAAGATGAGAATTGTTCATAGGATCAAAGGGTTAACAAAAGAATTAGAGGAGGTTCTAAAGAGTGATGTCTCTGCCTCTACCTGATCTTGATGGTTTGATACGTGTCCGGAGAGTTAGTGATTCGACATGCTTGCTGGTTTCTCAGCAAACTGCAATCAAAGCAAACCTGCCAAAAATAGATGAAAAATCTTTAAGACTGGCCGAAGCTACTTTGCTTAACAAAAAATTGCGCCGAAAAGCTCCTCCAGGATGGGATAGTGCCAAAGTGATTCGAGAATGGCGGCTGAAAAGATAGTAATAGATGCATCTATTATTGCAAAGTGTTTTTTAGAGGAAAAATATAGCGACAAAGCTTCAAAGCTCATGGACGCCCATACATCTGGAAGGTTTAGACTGGTTGCACCAAGCCTCATTGTTTATGAAGTCCTTAACGCCCTAAAACGCAGTAACATTTACACCAAGGAAGAGTTGACTCTTGTGTCTCAGTCGATAAACAAGTATGACTTTGAGCTTTGGGACTTAGAGGAGGGGCTCAAGGAAGAAGTAATAAAGATAGCTGTAGGCTACGGCTTGAGTGTCTACGATGCAAGCTACATAGCCTTGGCAAGAGTATTGAACACTACATTTTTCACTGCTGATGAAGAACTGGTAAGGAGGACTAAAGACCTGAAACTTACGAAACATGTGAGAGAAGTATAATTGTCAACGCATTAAAGTTCTGAGATGAATTTGACGGTTACTTCCCTCGCTTTTTGTGATTTCCATTTAATGATAGGTTACCGCTTTGATTCCAACATTTTGCATGCGCTCTTCCGCTTATCACCCGAAGAGTTACCCGAACCCGTTTTCTCATATGGCTTCGTTGCAGATTTTTGCATAACATCTTGTTAAGTTCTATAACCTCAGATGCGCTTGGGCGAACTGATGTTTCAGTATCTGACATGAACCCTGCCTCCAAGTTCTTCCACGGCTGCTCTAAGTTTCGCTATCGCTTGCATCATTTTATTGCTCACTAGTTCTTGCCAACGTTCTGAGGCATAGACAATTTTCACCTCAATTCAATGAGACATTCGTACTTTTCCCGCATTTTACAATAACTCCAGCGATCTTGGTTTGCTGGAAAAATCGTTTCTACACCTGCAACATTTAACACATATGAATTTAAAGCATTGATTCTCTATATTTTAAAGTCAGATTCTGAATCTACCTTCCATTGGTGGCTTTGTCGCCTGCGCACGCGTCGAAGCTTTGACCCTTTTTTGAACAGAATGTTGTCGAGTACTCAAAAAATCTAGCAGATCGCAACTACATTTTTGGATTTTTTATTTCGTGTTTTTTCCTTCACATTTAAAAGTGTTTCAAGCGCTTTCACTTCTTTCCTAAGCACAGTCACTTCACTTTCTAACTCGCGAGCCCTCGCTTCACCCTTTTCCTTGAGGCTCCCTATCTCTGCCAAAAGACCTGCTTTTTCCTTCTCTAACGTTTCGATTTTCTTCCGCAAATTTCTTAGCAGTTCCATAAACTCCTTCTCTGTATCTTTGAGTGCGTGTATGGTGTATGTTGTCATAGCGGGTTACTCTACCCAGTAGCTGTCGCCTTCACGGTAGATAACGCAAGGATGATTACAGTGGGGACAATTGAAACTTAGTGCTTCTGTGAGAAAGCCCTTTTTCTCTAAGAGACTTGCTTTCTCTTTTTCTAAAGCTTCAATTCTCTCTCGCAAACTCTTTATGGTCTGCATTGATACTTCTTCGACACCTTCCTCAGCTGCTTCTTCAAGCTGTCCCGCCATCTTCTCAATCTCTTCGGGCTTTAAGGTTCCCTCACGCATCTCCCCTGCTTTTTCCCTAAGAACCTCAGCAGCCTTCTCAAAGTCTTCCGGAGTCTCCAATTTAGGAGCTTTAGGTGCAATGGCTGGCAATACTTTTTCTGCTTCTCTGATGCGCATTTCCTTAACTCTTGCTTTCAGCTCCTTCGCACGCTTGTTGGCAATTTTTCGCGTTTCAGAAACAGTTAATTTTCTCTTAAGAATTTCATTTACAGTAAGCACCGCTTCTTTGATGTTTCTGTCGATCACACTTTCGAGTGCAACTATGTGCGACATACTGATCTGTTTGGCCCACACAGCTTTCTGAATATCTTCAGGAAACCTGAATACGTTAAGATGCGCTGAGACCCATCGAGAATCCACATTCAGCTGTCTGCTTATCTCCAACGGCGTCATACCTTCATCTCTAACTTTCTTGAAGTATCTCGCTTCCTCTTCAACTGTGTAGTTTTCTCGGATCTTGTTAAGCTTGTAAACTGATAGTCTTGCCATTGTGTCGTCTGCATCGACCACTCGGACGAGTACGGTTTTCCATCCAAGTTCCTTAACGGCTCTCCATCTTCTTTCGCCATCAATTAACTCGTAAAACTCGCCCCGGTTGCGAACCACTAGATCGCTGAGAAGTCCGTCTTTCTTTATTTCCTGCTTTAGGTCCTCCTGATCGAAGATTAGCCTAGGCTGATACGGGCTTGGCCGGATTGAATCTATATCTATCTCCATCTCCTATTCCTCTAGTTCTTCTTTACGAAACGCAGAAACCAACTTTCACTTAATCTTTAACTTGTTTTGGAAAAACCATCTTTTATCAATTCAGCTTTGTTTCGACTCGGACTCTGACTATACTCAATGTCTCTACTGTCTCTCGCGTGTCCTTAGCATCTATATCAAAATTGAGTACGAGAAAATTCGCTCTTTATAGTATCTACTATATTCTTGCAGAACTTTGTCTCTTCCTATACTCGAGATTTACAAGAAGGTATTAAAAATGGCTGCATGTCTGACACCAGCATTAGTAAGTCTATTAGAAGTGCTGTCCTGATTTTGAACTTAGAAGCTTTTTGTCTCCAATGATTTTTGATAAGCTTTCATTGCCATCTTCCTCGACCTAATGCTTATTCCTAAGGCCGAGGAAAAAAATAGTATAGTTGAAAAACCAATAATTGCAAATAACTTGAAACCAGTCTTCAACAAATCAAATCCAATCTTGACATTCCACGCTACGATGATAATGAAGCAGATGAACATCGTCAGATTTCGTCTACGCTTGAAGTTAAACATGTTGTTTTTCCACATTTTGCAATATTGATTAAGCTCATGGCAACGATCGCAGTCTTCGTTGAAAGAACCATATTCGCCAAAGCATTCCTTACGCATTTATTTATTCACAATTTTGGTATACACACACAATGACTTTAAACTTATGAACGTGAAATACGTAACCAAACTCAACGCGCGCGATATCCGTTTTCTCACTGTGTTTTGAAGAATCAACTTAGATTACGGAATGCGACCAAAAGTTTTCCAAATTTTGTCAAAGATAATGTCAGAAGTTTTGTCCGGCTTTGCGCACGCACTGAAGTATGTATGTGTGTGTAACGTAATAGGGGTCAGCTAAAGTAATAGGTTTTTATATATCGGTTTTCGATACGAAGGCGGTGTCGTTGTTTTGAATATTTCTTAAATAATAAGACGCCATATTTGAAGCCCGTTGAAACAAAAAAATAAAAAATTGAGAGGTGAAGAAAATGGTGACACAAAGTCCAGACGTTTCGAGCCTTGCTGAGGTTCTTGACAGAATACTTGACAAGGGAATCGTCGTCGACGCGTGGGCAAGGGCTTCTCTGGTTGGCATCGAAATCCTAACAATCGAAGCAAGAGTGGTAGTTGCGTCAGTGGACACCTTCCTGCACTACACTGAAGAGATAACAAAGATAGAGCAAGCGGCAGTCGGAGTGCCCGCAGCTTAAACACGCTGATAAGATGCGGCCCTCTCTAGGGGAAGAATAAAAATGTCTGAAGAGGAAGCGGAAGAAGTGGCAGTGGAGCCTGCACGAGCAGTGGCTATGCCAGCGAAAAAAGTACCGGCAGCGAAGCCTGTGCGAAGGGCCGCCATGCCAGCGAAAGAAGTGCCAAAAAAAGTGAGCACCGGAACCGTTAAAGGCAAAATAGCAGCAATTCAAAAAGCTACCGCCGAGATCTCTGCAGGCGTACGCGCTATCCAGTCGAGCATCAGCGAGCAAATGAAGGAAAACCAGAAAGCTGTTGCTGACTTCTCTGCTCGTGTTAATGCTCAGATGAACGAAAATAAAGAAGCAGTTGCTGCCATCTATTCTGGCGCACGAGCTATTCAGTCAGCGATCTCAGAGCGGATGAAAGAAAACCAGGCATACGTAAGGGATTTCTACGGGTGAGCAACCTCTGTTTAGACAAAAGAGAAGCCGCATTTTCCTCCATCCCCCCCATCTTTTTTAATACAACCTAAATTCAGTCTGACCCGAGAAGGAGGTGAGAAAGAGTGCCAAATCTGAGACCGAAAACTAGTTTGCACGCCCGAGAAAGAGATAAGAAAGTAAAGTGGCTAAGGCAACTCAGGAAGAAACTACAACACTTTTCCCTTACTCTTCGCCCACAAATGATTCGCGCAATCTGGGTAAGAGATATTGTTAAAAAAGAGACGTAACAATTCAAGAGAAGAACCTGCCTTTTTAGTCTTCTAACCTGTTTTAAGTTCCGACTTAGATTTATTGTAGAACATGCTTTTTATTGAATAACGGCCCTAAAACTCATTTCTCAACGCAATTTTCAATTTTCGACACAAATTTCGTAACCAATTCTTGAATATTACTTAAGTAAATGGGTCACTCCCTCTCAAAAAGGGAGAGTGACTCTGAAGATGAAATATGTACCTACCCACAAGAGAGTGGTGCGAGGAAAGAGAATTCATGAAACAGTGGAAGAAAGACACTCAAAACTAGAATTGGAAAAAAGAACCCCAGAATTGTCAATCGAACGCGTCGAAGCAGAGTTTCTGGTGCCAACCATTGAAATTTTTGTCGAGACAGAGCAGGTTAGAAGGCTAAAGGACAGGGTTAAGCTGTGGATTAAAGTTGGATACCCACCGCATATAGTGGGACCAACAGGCTGCGGAAAAACAACACTAGCCATGCAGGTGGCAAGAGAGTTAGGAAGACCCACGGTGTGGATAAACGGCGACGAACAAATGACAACAACAGACCTGATCGGAGGATACTCAGAGATGGAAGCCGAAAGCGTGAGAGACAGATTCGTCCACAACGTCATGCTAGCAAAGGACAGAACAAAATTCACATGGGTGGACAATCCCCTAACGCTTGCGTGCAAATACGGCTACACGCTGGTCTACAACGAGTTCTCAAGAGCCAAGCCAGAAGCAAACAACGTCCTTCTCTCAGTGCTAGAGGAAAACATCCTCGAACTCCCAACAATGTTCGGAGACGAAAGATACATCAAAGTCCATCCAGATTTCACCGCGATATTCACAAGCAACTCCATAGAATACGCAGGAGTACACAAACCACAAGACGCCCTACTCGACAGAATGGTAGACATCTACATGGACTACTACGACTTCGACACCGAAGTAAAAATCGTTCAGGCACACACCGGCATGCCACTCCAAGAAGCGAAAAAAGTGGTGAAAGCAGTTAGAATACTCAGAGAAAAACTGCCCGAACCCCATAAACCCGGAACGAGGGCAGAAATAATGATCTGCCAAGGACTGAACGCAATGGACGGCTATTCGAAGGAAGACCTTGAACAGATATACATGGATATCCTGGCAACAAAAATAGGTGAACCAAAAGAACTCCTGAAGAAAGGGGGTCTCATAAGAGAAATACTCAGCGAAACTTACGGAGATGCCTGAGCTGGAAAAAGTTAGTGCAACAATCCAGGATGCCAAGATCTACAAAATCTCGGATCTTTGGAGTAGAAAGCCGAGGGGACTCAGGTTCAACGACACAGACGCCCTTGTTATCACCTTGAGAGCCGAAGATGGAAGCACAATAAAGGAAACCTTCTATTTCTGCCTCAAACCAGACGGAACCTTCAACGTAAACACCGTGAGCAAAGATAGCAGCCGAGCAAGGCGGCAAAGGCTCGCCAGTTTTCTCAAACACTATAAAATAACCAGCAACGTAGATGAATACAACCTAAAAGAGGGAATAAAGCGGTGGAAGGGGATACAAGTTGCCGCCATAAAAGTCGGCGATTCAGGCTCTATTTATGTTCCATAGGAGGGAAGAAAAATGGCAACAGAAAAGCCTAGGGCATCAGTGGAAAAGATCACTGACCTAGCGCTTGCCATAACGAAGAAGTACATATCCAAAGAGCCAGAGACCGTCATAGGCATCGAACAAAGAGAGGGAGAATGGAAAGTTATGGTTGAAGCACTGGAGAGAAAGGCGGTGCCAGACACGCAAGACCTTCTAGGAAGATACGAGATCAGACTCAACAAGAACGGCGAATTAATCGGCTGGAAACAGACTATGATCAGAAAGCGATCCGACAGAATGGTGCCCCCAGAAGAAGAGTGGGTAGTAACTGGCTGAGGAAAACAGTAATGGTAAAAAGAAACTGGTGGCGGAGAAGCCTAAATAGACACTTTCGCTTGCTAGACGCAAGGTCTGCACGGGCGGTGGAACAAAGGCGAAGAATAGAAGAGCAGAGAATCCAAACCCAAAAGAAACGAACCTTGGAGCAACAAGAAAAAGCCTTCGAAAGAGTACACGAAGCGAGGAAGAGAGGCGAAGCGATAACCGGTATGGACACACTGGAGAGAAGAAAGATAGCCAAGGAACTAACGTGGAAGGGAAAATGGAACACAAGAAGGGCGAAATTCGACACACGGGCGAGAAAATACAGTTAAGCACTCCAAGAATCAAAGTCAGTAATCCAGTTTGAAAGGTCAAGAAGAAATGACTGTCCTCAACTCGCAGCCACAGCCTAATGCAAATGTCAAAGGCCTAAACCATACCCTCCACCTGTACACTTCAAAGGTGGACAAACACACCATCCAAAAAGCCTTTTTGATTTCTACCCGAAACGATGAAAAGGCAGTTTACGTAACCACAGATGACCCCACACCCCTTATTCAAGAATTCAACTCCACAAATGTTGAGTTAAAAATCATCAAACCAGAAGAGATCAAATACCTTGAAAGCGAAAAAAACCGTAAACTACGGATCATCATAGACGCTGGATCAATACCTAGCCAGAAAGACGCCGAAGTTGAAGAAAGAGAAAGCTACCTAAACGAACTAAGCAAAAAACACCCCATAAACTGCCTGTGCACCTACGACGTTACAAAACTTAACCCTAAAACAATCAAACAACTGGCAATGCACCACAACCAGCTTCGCCTCACAACCAGCGACCTAACCATACTATCTGGGGATCTGCTTGACAGATCCAAGTTGTCAGACGACTCCATCGAAAAAATGGTGAAAGACAATCTGGAAACCATAATTCTTGCCCTTCTACAAAAGAAACCAATGTGTGGAACCGACATAATGGGAACCATACACCTGGAATTCAACGTGTTACTCAGCCCAGGAACAATCTATCCACTACTTCAGTCATTGAAAGAAAAGGGACTGTTAACATCCAAGAAACATGGCAAGGCAAAGACATACGCCCCAGCTGAAGACGCGGAACTGAAAATAAGAAGCATGATCAATGAACACATTCAAGCTCGCAAACTCTTGAACCACTACCTACAACAAGAAGCAACGATTAGGAAGGTCAGTTAAAATGACTAGGGAAAAATACGAAGAGCTTAGAAAAAAGAGACTGAAAGAGCGAGAAGAACGTTTCAAAAGAACAATTGAAAGAATTAAAGAGCAGAATCGGCTAATACAGCAGAGAAAATGGGCTGAGTTAGAAGGAAGAAAAAGAATCAAGGCCCAACTCTTGTGGGAAAAAAAGCTAGAGCAAGAGAAGGCAAGAGAAGCAATAACAAACGCAAAAGCGGCTATAGAAGAAGTTGAAGAAAAGACAAAAGCCTCCCTATATGTTCCGGAAATAACGAAGAAAATAAACGAGATGCTGACGGAAGCGGACAAAAGCTTTGACTTGGCAGAATACGAGAAGGCAATCAAGCTCTCATTCGAGATTGAAGAACTGGCGGAGAAAGCGAGACTAGAGGCCTCAAGAAAAGCTGAGGAAAAGAAAAGGAGAAGGAAAAAAGAGGGAAAATACTTCTACTGCGTGATACCGTTTAGCGAAGAAAAGAGTTTTGGAAACATAGGTATGAACAACAATGAAGTCTACACTATTCCCTACAGAGACGTTGCAGCCATAGTTAGCGATTCCCCCATGAAGGATTACGAACTGACCGAGGACAACACAAGGAGACATGAAACAGTCTTAAGGCAAGTAATGGAGGAACACACGGTTGTACCAGTGGAATTTGGTACGACAATAAAAAACGAAAGAATTCTAAGGCGCTTGCTGAGGAAGGCTTACGATCCAACAAGGGAGTGTTTGAAGCTAGTGGACAACATGGTTGAACTCGGAGTAAAAGCCGTTCTAAACGAGGACATCGTGTTTGTTGACCATGGAAAAAGAAAGGAATGCATCTCAGACATCCTAGGATCACTAAACACCAGGGCAAAGCAAGCGGTCACAGGCGACTTATTCAGTGATAGGCTGTTTTTAAACGCATCCTTTCTGGTCAACAAAGAAGACATAAACGCGTTTTCAAACGAAGTGAAGAGCCTGCAGGAAAAATACCCTATGCTAAAACTTCTGTATAGCGGACCGTGGGCACCCTACAATTTTGTTTATATAAAAATCGGGGCAGAGGGCATGGGGATCACCAAAAAATAGGTGAAACGAATGCCTTTTTTCATAGACGACCTTTTCCTGCGAATGCTTGGCTTCTCTATACCGCCATTTGACATGATCTGGCTCATTGAAACAATTAGAGATTACGTTGAGAATATAAGACAAGAGGAGATCCAGCAAAAGATTAACAACAAAATAAAGGAGAACAGGCTGCTCTACGAGCTAGGTGAAATAACAAAGAAGGAATACGAGAGGAGAAACGAAGAACTAAACCACCAACGACAAATGAACAATAGAATAAACAGAACGAACCTCAACCAGAGAATAAACATACTGGGCTAGCTTCAGAAGGAAGTAGGTAGTTTGAACCGTAAATGCAAAAAACTGAAACAAACGAAACGCGTAATCAAACCTCGAAAAAGTAACATACCAAAGAGACCTCAGTTTTGCAAACATCCTATCCCAAGAAGGAAGAGGATAAAAAGACTTCGTTATACAGCTCCACCCATAGAGGTTGATGCAACCGGAGAAGTTCTTCTCGGATCGGCTACAGCTGGACCTGCTGGGACTATGATTGGAGTAGGCTCAGCGACAGTACGGACATTTAGCCATATAGGAATTTCGGTGCTGAAAAAGATTCGAGAAAGAGCTGAAGAAATCAGGGAAGCTGAAAAAGAAAGCACGTAAATTCAAGGGGTTCTCACGCATGGTGACATTAAGACCGGAAGAAACTGGCTTGAAGGAACTCCTAGACAGAGTCCTAGATAAAGGAGTGGCGGTCGATACGAGTGTCAGAGTTGACCTCGGCAGCCTCGATCTCTTAGGAGCAAAAGCTCACATTATCCTCGCTTCCTTCAAAACGGCTGAAAAGATAGGTTTAGATTTTCCTGAAGGAACCAATCTTAACACGCCAGCATGGCAAAATCTGAAAACAACGCAACTGTGTCCAGTTTGCGGCATGGAATCCAGACAAGAAGAACTCAAAGAAGAAGGTTGCCCTTGGTGTGGATGCTACAGACCAGATGAGAGATAAAACGATGGAAAGCACAACATTAACGCCTGAAAGAACGGAAGACACGGACCTAGCAGGTGCCATAGATAGAATTCTAGACAAAGGATTAGTGATCAACGCAGACATCACTGTCGACGTTGCAGGCGTTGAACTACTCGGAATCAAAATAAGAGCTGCCCTAGCGTCCTTTGAAACGGCGGCGAAATACGGGTTAGAGTTTCCATCTGGAACCAACTTCGAAACAGCGGCTTGGAAAGAAACCATGATAGAAAAAGAGGAATGCCCCCAATGCGGTAAACGAGTTGAGAGGGAGGAACTGCTAAACTTTGCGTGTCCGTGGTGTGGATGGGAGAGCGCAAAGGCGAAGAAAAGAAAGAAAGCTGGCGTTAAGGTGGAGGTCCAATAGTTGAATATCTCAGAGAAGGTGAGGAAGGTGAACATACTTGTGAGAACGGTGGATGAGAAAAGCAAGCAGATCATAACATGCCTTTTGAGAGAACGACACGCAGGAATCAGAAAGCTCGCGGATCTAATTCGCGCCTCCTCGGATATGGAAGTACTTACCCGGATCAGAGAAGTCATAAATCCAAGAGCACAAAAAATCATAGGAGAACCCCTTATCACGTTTGAAAAATCCAAGATCGATCCGTTGACTGGTGAAAAAATCACATTTTCTTGGTGGCTGAAAGAAGAACTGATGGAAGGCTTACATTATGAGGGGTTGTTGGATGTCTTCGACGAGGGAGACGGTTTGAGGGTGGTAGCCTGCCTTCCCCCGCAAGAGAGAGATGTCAATGTCGAAGTGAAGGGCGATTTTCTCATAATATCCGGAAAGGAGTACCACAGGGAGGTTTCCCTCTTCTATCCCGTTGAAAAGATGGTGAAAAAAACCATCAACAACGGCATTTTAGAAGTTAAACTGAACAAAATCGGATGAGAAAGCATGCCAATAAAGATCGATGAAGACAACTTGAAGTCCGGACTCCTTGGTCTAGTTGTAGCTCTAGTTGAAATCATACAGGATGTGCTTGAGAGAGAAGCGATACGAAGGATGGAGTCTGGGAGACTGAAGGATGAGGAAGTCGACCGGCTGGGAAACGGACTAATGGAACTCCGTGCGGCACTTGAGCACATAAAAAAGGAGAACCACCTCGAGAAGACGGTTAGATCTCTGCGGACTGATCTTGACAAATTAGTGGAAGAAACCATCGACGTTATGGCTAATCCAGAAAGATGGGAACGGGAGATGGAAAAAAATGAGTTCAGACAATAGTCACGCAGAAGGAAGATATCTCTACTGCATAGTCAACAGCGGCAAAAAAACGAGTTTTGGGCAGATGGGAATCGAAGACAGCCTCGTCTACACTGTGCTTATTAACGATATAGGTGCGGTCGTCCACCGTTGCGAGGCGAAGCCCTACAAAACGGAGGACAAGGAAAAAGCAGGAGAGTGGATTTTAACACATCAATACGTGATTGATTTGGCTACTAAAGAATTCGGTACAGTAATTCCCCTAACTTTTGACACCATTTTTAAAGGGGACGATGAAATAGTGAAGCAGTGGCTCCGTGAAGAATATCGCGAACTTAAGACTCTATTAGAAAAGCTTGACGGAAAGGCAGAATATGGAGTTCAGATATTCGTCGAGGATGACTTCATTGAAAAGGTGCCGGAAGAAAAAGAAGAGATCCAGAGACTAAGAAAGGAGATAGAAAACAAACCTAAAGGAGTAGCTTACTTACTTCGGAAGAAATTGGAAAGGAAACTAGAGCTTGAAAGAAAGGCGTTAGCAGATAAACACGCTAAGAATCTATACGATCAGATTAAGAGGCTTGTCGACGATGTGAAGCTTGATTCCACAAAAAGAGAAGTGCCCGAAAAATGGAAGGGCAAGCAGATGATCTTGAACCTAGCCTGCCTTGCGCACAAAGATAACATTCAAAGCTTAGGAAACATGCTGGGAGAGGTCAACAAAAGAGACGGTTTTGCTGTGAGATTCACTGGACCCTGGCCGCCTTATTCCTTTGTAGGAGAGATCGGAGTCAAAGGGAGATAGAAGGTAAAAATAGATGAAAACTGGAAGATACCTGTACGGAATAATAGAAACGGAGAAGAGAGAAAGCTTCGGCAACATTGGATTAGGCAACAGCAAGGTGTACACCATCCAACATGAAGATATCGGCGCAGTGGTCAGCGACATCCCATTAGGCTACAAGGTCGAAGTAGAAGAAGCCATGACCCACGAGAAGACCTTGCAAAAAATCATGAAGACCCACACAATCATCCCTATGGGTTTCAGGGTCATAGCTAAGAACGAAGCGGAGATAAAAAACATCCTGAAGCGAGCTCGAATGAAGTTTAAGAACACGCTGGAGAGGATAGACAACAAGCTACAGATCAACGTCAAGATTTTATGGGACAAAGCCATTTTAGCCAGCATCTTAGGAGAAAACGAAGAAATACGGACATTAGCCGCGGAAGCGACGAAGAAGAAGACCGCTGACCAGTCACTCAAAATAGAGCTGGGAAGAAAGGTTAAGTCAGTCTTAGACGAAAGAAAAAACGAATACCTGAAGAACGTGCATAGTGTCCTAGAAAATCTGTCAAGTGGGTTCAAAGAAAACAAAATCACAGATCAAGACACCGTAATGAACGCTTCTTTTTTGGTGGACAAAGAACAAGAACGGAAATTTTACGACAAAACAAATGAACTGGAAAAAGAATACGATAAAAAACTTATGTTCCTCGTCGTCGGCCCCTTGCCACCATACAATTTCACTGAGATCGAGATAAAGAAGATGGATTCTAAGACCATAGAAGACGCGAGAAAGACTCTGGGGCTAGGCCAAGAGACAAGCATATCCGAAATAAACTCGGCGTACGATCGGCTGGCGCGAAAATACCACCCAGACCTTCATCCCAATGATCCCCTTGCAGAAGAGAAGTTCAAGAAGATAAAGAAGGCGCATGACACGTTGACGAAGTACTGCGAGCATTACCTCTGCTCCTTCGAGAAATCAAAAGTTAAGGAGACCCTTCTAATACAGGAAAAACTGGCTGAAACCGTTTCTAAAAGGGCATTGCAATGGGTCGAACAATAGGAATTGATCTCGGAACCACCAACTCCGCTGGCGCTGTAATGAAATACGGGAAAATAAGGCTTGTTCCAGCATCTGAAGGACCAATCCCCTACGGAAAAATGTTTCCCTCTATTGTAGCGTTTAAAGAAGACGGCGAAATAATTGTGGGGAAGAATGCAAAGGACTACGCTTACGTTCATCCGGATAGGACGATAAGATGGATTAAAAGGAAAATGGGCACAGATTACACCGTAGACATAGACGGTCGCAAATATACTCCTCAAGAAATTTCTGCCCTAATACTAAAGAAGATAAAAAGAGATGCAGAAATCTACCTTGGAGAGAAGATAGACAAAGCGGTGATCTCGGCGCCAGCGTACTTTAATAACAACCAGAGAAACGCCACAAGAGAGGCAGGAGAAATAGCAGGGCTTGAAGTCTTAAGGATCGTCAGCGAGCCGACAGCCGCCTCACTTGCCTACGGTTTAGACAAGATCAGAAAAAACCTGAAGATAGCAGTGCTAGACTTGGGCGCTGGAACCTTCGACGTAACTATCTTGCAGATGAACAACGGCATCTTCAAGGTCATATCCATCAGTGGAGACACCCATCTAGGCGGCAAAGACATGGACGATAGAATTCTAAATTATCTTGTCGACAAAATTGAGGAAAAATACGGCATTAACTTAAGAGACGACCAAAAAAATTTGAACAAGCTTAGGGACGCTGGGGAAATGGCAAAGATCCATCTCTCCAGCAAACTTTCAACAACCATAAAGACACAGCTTAACATAGATGGGTCTAACATCAACCCACACATCGTTCTAACCCGAGACAAACTAGAGGAGCTCATAAAACCAGAACTCGATAGACTACGAGACCCCTTAGAACAGGCATTGAAAGACGCAGGGCTAGAACCTCAAGACATCGACAAACTTGTTTTCGTAGGCGGGCCGACTAGGATGCCAGTTATTAGAAGATACTTCAAAGATTTCTTCTCGGGATTGGAATCTGAAGAAGGCATAGATCCCATGGGGATCGTCGCTGTAGGCGCCTCCATTCAAGCTAGTGTTCTGAAAGGTGAGATAAGGGATATGCTTTTGTTGGATGTTACGCCTCTCTCGTTGGGTGTAGAAACCTCTGGCGGAGTATTTACGAGATTGATCAAGAGAAACACTACTATCCCAACGGAAGAAAGCATGATCTTTGTAACAGAAGAAGAAGACCAGACCTCGATGATGATCCACGTTCTGCAGGGAGAAAGGGAGATGGCGAAGGACAACATATCCTTGGGTTTGTTCAAGCTAGACGGCATCCCCCCTGCGCCCAGATACGAGCAGGAGGTCGAGGTTACCTTCCAAATCGATGCCGATGGCATACTAAACGTCTCCACCGAGATTCTAGAAACGGGGAAAAAAGAAGCGATCAAGGTGACGAAGCCCACAGAGCTGTCAGAGGAGGAGATTACAAGAATGATTATCGAGGCAACAAAGTTTGACAAGGTGGACAAAAGGAAGAAGGAAATCGTTGAAACTTGTAACCGGGCAGAGGCTGTGATCTATGCAACGGAGAAATCAATAGAAGAGATGTGTAGAAAAATCTCTGAAGGAGAAAAAAGGAAACTTGAAGAAACCTTGGGGAAACTGAAGACAGCGTTGAATGGCGACAACACCCAGAAAATCCAAGGGTACACTGATGAGCTGTTGGAGCTGGTGAAAGGAGCGAACATGAAGGTGAAGAAGATAAGTCAAGCGAAGAGACTGGTGTCCTCAGTGGAGAAGAGGCTGAGGGGTAAGGTTTCCAGAGAAGAGAGAAGGAAGGTTGAGGAAGCGGTTAAAAGGCTTGAGGGGACACCTTACAAAGACGTGGGAAAAGAGATGAATAAGCTTAAGGAAATGATAATCCTACTAGAGGCAGACTATGGGGAAAGATAGAGTTGGAACCCACGAGAAACAGTGCACTCGTAGACCTTATTGACAGAATACTGGTCAAAGGAGTCATCCTCCAAGCAGATCTCGTCATCTCGGTTTCTGAAGTGCCCTTGATCGGAGTCAACTTGAAAGCCGCAATCGCCGGTATGACAACCATGCTAGATTACGGGATGATGGAACCGTGGGACGAAAAAATCAGGAGGTACGCCCTAGAACACAGCGACGAAGAAGAATTGCCGTTGGATAATAACGAAAAAATCGTCCTCAAGACATTTGGTTCGCACTATTATCGCGATACGTCTCTTCCCGGCGTCTGGAGACAGGGGTATCTTTATCTCACAAACAAAAGACTTTTCTTGTTCCGGAAAAAACCAGCTAAAATCTTGTTTGAGGTGCCTCTGGAAAAAATTAGAGGTCTAACTATCGAAAGAAAGAAGTATCTAAAGGAGAAAGAGGAAACCCTTCTTCTTTTAATTGAAAATGAGCGAACAGACAGTGATGTAGCGGTGCTTCACACTCTAGAAATAAGAGAGCTAAAAAGAAGGATTGAAGAAAGAATAGAAAAAATTCATAGAACCGTGAAGGTCTTACCTTCCACCTATTTAGGATCTCAGCATAAGCTAAGGAGAAAATCCTCCACGGGCTTTTACAAAATGTGACATCCTTTGCATGGAGGCTCTGTAGGCGTTGAATGTTTTTTCGAATTTTTCTTTTCCTTTAGAGGTTACTTGGTAAACTATTTTCCCTTTGTCAAAGCTTGACTCTATTAATCTATTGTTCTCTAAGAAGTGGAGTAGGGGGTAGAGGGAACCAGGGCTGAGCAAGACCCCAAATTCTCTGTGGATAGCCGCGATAATCTTGTAGCCATACATTGGTTCACCGTTCAGCATCGCCAAGACCACTATGTCTAGAAAAGTCTTAACATGTTTTTCAGTAATTCGTTCTTCAAGCCTCACGCTTTTCACTAACGGTTCCTACCTTTAACTTCAGATTTTACATGCGGGTTCAAAGGTATCTTTTTTATATCGACGTCCACAAGGTCTCCCTTTTCGATTTGAAGAACCTGACAAACTTCTTTAGGTATCGTTACCCGATGACCTGCAACAACTTTGGCAACGAAATTCTTTTTCAACCGCTTGCTTCCTCTGATTTCCTTTAAACGCATCGCGTCGTAAATCTTGTTAACATGAAAATATACTGCTTCCTATCAAGATTGAGCCCCTTCCTTGTTTTTCTTTTTAAAAAAGCGTTTAAATTTGGAATGTTAGCAATTCCCATATAGTCTTAAACAATTAAAATACGCCAGAATATGAATAGAATTCTAATTTAGATTCTGAATCTGAATAAGTTAGCCAACATACACATTGCGCGCACCCAGTTTGCAAGGGAAAATTGAGAAGGTCGAAGATCATTGTAAACATTGTCAGATTCCGATACAAGCGTCGTTACATCATATTGAATATTTGTTAAATAGTAAGATGCCAGATTAAACTTTGCTGAACAAAAGAAAGAAATTTCGAAGACTCTAATAAACTAGGAGACAAGCACAGATGAAAACCCAAGTGATCCTACGCCGAAATGCGATCACTTTCTGCGCCTTTGAAGGTAAGTGCCGCTTCAAAAAGCTAGCCACCAAGGAAAATGCACATCAACCTAAAACTCGATACGCGATCTGCACTTGGAAAGATCGTTGTAATCAACAAACCAATCATTCAGGAACAGCACTATCAAAATGAACAAAAAAATCAAAAACCGACCAATGGTGAACCTTTTCCAAAAAGCAAATTAGCTTTTTACCGATCTTTTCCGGACCGATGTCTCTTTTAAAATGCCTTAGGTCTGGAGAACGATTTCTCCAGCCTAACTCGGGAACCAAAATCGCAATCCCCAATTCTTCCAGGCTTCTTTCCTTCCGTCAATCGTTCTGTCTCTCTCACCCCACCTTAAACTTTTGCTTGCCATAGGAGCACTATTTTCTTCATCTACCAGAAATTAGTTCAAGAAAATCTTTTATGTCAGAAAAGCGATTGTTGTGTCAACGAAGGAATCTGGGCCTATGAAGAAATACCCGACGACTCCAACGACCAATTCTCCAACGATGTTCTACGGCTACGGCTTTTATTTTTATCGTTAAGGCCCAGTGAGCTAAAACAAATTTTGCACCTTAGCTTTCTGGGCTTCATGGGGGTTTGTTAGTTTACGAAAAAATCTAACGTTAAACACCGCAAACGAATTGTGGTCAAATATGGAGGAGCCAGCCTAGCAGATCATGATCGTATTTTAAAGGCTGTTACGGCAGTTGCTATAGAAGCTAAAAAAGGTACAAAAATAGCCGTGATTGTTTCAGCCATGGGAAAAACAACCGATCAGCTTCTCAGCGCAGCCAAGAACGCTTCCAACGGAAAAATTGGGAAAGGAGAACTAGATGAAATTTTGGCAATGGGCGAGAGAACCAGCATAAGAATCTTTTCTGTAGCATTAAAGGCGCAAGGGGTAGAGTCCCGTTACTTCGACCCCTTAGATCCAGACTGGCCCATCATAACAGATGACACCTTCACAGATGCAAACCCTATCATGGAAAAATGCAGGGAAAGAATCCGGCAACACGTGCTTCCCCTCGTTAAAAAAGGCATAGTACCCGTTATTGCAGGCTTTGTAGGAAGAACATCCGACGAGAGGATAACCACGCTTGGAAGGGGCGGAAGCGACACAACAGCCTTCATCTTAGCAGAAGCCCTAGAAGCAGATGAGCTTATCTTGGTCACCGACTCCGAAGGAATCATGTCCGCTGACCCAAAAATTATTAGCAAACCTGAAAGGCTTCGAGAAATCGATGTGAACACCTTGGTGGGCATAGCGGATTCAGAAACAAAATTCATCCACAGAAAAGCTTTAAGATACAAAGATCCGTCACTAAAGGTTAGAGTAATCAGCCATACCCATGGAGACTTGAACACAGAGGGCACTCTAATAAAGGGAGCCTTGTCAACCGAACTAGACGTAGCCTTGGCAAGTCAATCCCCCGCAACTTCAATCACAATAGTAGGTCGTGGCGTTTCCGAAAAACCAAAAATCGTGCAAGAATTAACCCAGACAGTTAGGAACCAAACGCATCTGCTGGGATTATCTCTGAACTATGACTCAGTAATTTTGTACGTGGCTGAAAAGGCAGATTTGAATTCGCTTCTCGAGGAAGTTCACGAAACAATTTCAAAACACGAGGAAACTATTGCAATGTCTGTCAGAAAACAGCTAGCCTTTCTCAAGGTTAAGGGTGTAGGCTTAGAGGAAACTCCCGGTCTCATAGGAAAGATAACAGAAACTCTGCGACTAAACGACATAAACATTTTCGGCCTCCTCACAATCACATCCAGCATTCTTCTCTTCGTAAATTGGAACGAAAAAGAAAAAGCTCTAAACCTAATTAAAAAATCTTTACGAGGCAACCAAAAATGCTGAAAGCAGCTGTTTTAGGCGCAACAGGAAACGTTGGCCAAATCTTCGTCCAGTTGCTAAACGGACATCCATGGTTCAAGGTGTCAGTTGTGGCAGCCTCCGAAAGGAGCGCCGGACGAACATACTCCGAAGCATCAAGATGGAGACAAACAACGCCGATTCCAGAAGACGTCGCCGATCTAGATGTGGTAGACGTAGAACCAAAGGCTGTTCAAGACGTTGACGTTGTATTCTCGGCCTTACCTTCTGAAGTAGCTGGCAAAACAGAAGAGGACTTCGCCAAAGCCGGATACGTTGTGGTGAGCAACGCTTCAGCCCACAGAATGGAGCCAGACGTGCCTCTTCTTAACCCGGAAATAAATTGTAATCATGTTAGCCTCATCGAGGAACAACGAAAAAGAAGAAAATGGGATGGAGCCATCATTACGAACCCAAACTGCAGCGCCTCAGTCTTGACGCTCCCCCTGAAGCCAATTTACGATAAATTCGGCATCAACAGAGTTGTGGTTTCCACAATGCAAGCGATTTCAGGCGCTGGATATCCAGGCGTCGCTTCCCTCGACATCGTAGACAACGTCATCCCCTTCATAGGAAAGGAAGAGGAAAAGTTGCAAACCGAAACCTTGAAGATTTTAGGTTCTCCCACAGAACCAGCTAATTTCAAGATTTCAGCCAGTTGCCACAGAGTTCCAACATTAGACGGTCACATGGAAGCCGTTTTCGTAGAGTTAAAGCGTGACGCAGACCCTGAATCTGTTGTAGCTGCCATGGAAAGCTTTGTAGGAGAACCGCAGAAACTTAAACTTCCAACAGCGCCAGAGAAACCCGTTGTGGTTAGGCGTGAGGAAGATAGGCCGCAAACCAGACTGGACCGAATGGAAGGCGGCGGTATGAGTGTTGTGGTGGGCAGAGTTAGGAAGGATCCCGTCGTTGGGGGAGTAAAGTTTGTCGCTCTGGGCCACAACACCATAAGAGGAGCCGCTGGTTGTGGTGTCCTTAATGCAGAGTACTTGAAAGCGAAAAAATACATTTGAAGGTGAGTCGTGCTTGGAATCTGGCAAAAAGAAACGACTGAAACGAATTTTCCGCGATGATGAACGAACCGTCATAGTTCCCATGGATCACGGCGTCACCGTGGGTCCTGTTACCGGACTTGCGAATATGCAGGAGATTATCAACAAACTGTTACGAGGAGGAGTTGATGCTGTCGTACTCCACAGAGGCGTTGCGAAACACGTTGACACCGGAAACGCTGGCTTGATCGTCCACTTATCTGGCATCACGAAGCTTGGTCCTGATCCCAACAACAAGGTTCAAGTTTGTTCCGTAGAAGAAGCCGTAAGGATAGGTGCAGACGCAGTTTCCGTCCACGTTAACGTCGGCGCTGAACAAGAAGATAAAATGCTTGTAAAACTGGGCAGAGTTGCTGACGACTGTGACAGATACGGCGTGCCCTTACTGGCCATGATGTATCCCAGAGGCCCAAAAATAAAGAATCAGCATGCCGTAGATGTGGTGGCTCACGCTGCCCGGTTAGGTGCAGAGTTGGGAGCCGACGTAATTAAGACAAACTACACTGGTGACATTGAAAGCTTCAAAGAAGTTGTGAATAGCTGTTATGTTCCCGTCATAATAGCTGGCGGTCCAAAGGCAGAGACTGTTCAAGAAGTTCTGCATATGGTTCACGACTCGATAAAAGCTGGGGGCGCTGGGCTCTCCGTTGGAAGAAACGTGTTCCAACACGAGAATCCAACAAAGATGGTTAAGGCTCTCTCAGCCATCGTACATAACGGCGCCTCAGTTGACAAGGCTCTAAAAATTCTTGGTGAGTTAAAGTGAAGGAACTTTGGATTGAAATAGATGAATCGATTTCCAACGAATTAAAAAACAACCTACTGAAATCAGCGGCTCAAATTTGTGATGCTGTACTAGTGGGTTCAGAAGACGTGGAAAAAGCCAAAAAGACTGGAGCCAAAACAGCGGCAAGTTCAGGTGAATGCGACATCAACGTACTTGAAGTTTTCGACGAGAATAAAATAAACGAGTTAAAAGATGTAGGCCGAACCATCGCTGTTAAAGTGACCATAAAAGGGAAGGAAGATCAAGAGACAGCCATCGAAGCCGCGGAACTTTCCTCTGACTACATAATCATCCACTGTACAGACTGGAAAGTCATACCCTTAGAGAACCTCATTGCAAAGACTCGGGGAAAAAGCAAACTGCTTGCAGAAGTTTCCAGCGCCAAAGAAGCAAAACTGGCCTTGGAAACTTTAGAGTTGGGCGCCGACGGAGTTGTCTTGAAAACCTCTAACCCTGATGAGCTTATGGAGACAGCGGTCATTGCCAAGAAAAAAGCTCCAAAAGTTGAGTTGGTTCCTGCAGAAGTCGTTGAACTGAAGGAGATAGGAACTGGAGCCAGAGTCTGCGTTGACACATGCGATCTCATGAAGCCAGGTGAAGGCATTCTTGTTGGATGCCAATCATCAGGCTTGTTTCTTGTTCAAGCAGAGGTTCACGAGAGTCCGTACGTGGAAACGCGTCCCTTCAGGGTTAACGCAGGCCCCATATCGCTGTATACGCTTTCTTCACCCACCCGAACAAGATACCTCTCAGAATTGAAGGCAGGAGACGAAGTTCTTATAGTGGATAGGGAAGGAAAAGTCAGGTCGACGAATGTGGCGAGGGTGAAGATTGAGTGGAGGCCCATGATGCTCGTTGAAGCAGAATACGGGGGAAAGAGAATAAAGACCATTGTTCAAAACGCGGAAACCATAAGACTCGTAACAGAAGAAGGGTCAAAGTCTGTTGCAAAATTGAAACGAGGCGATAAACTTTTGGCGCATGTGGTAGAGGGAGGCAGACACTTCGGAACTTTGGTGAAAGAAGAAACAGTGATAGAACGTTGACCATCAAAATCTGCGTCTCAGTTCCTCCCAAAACAGTTGCTGAAGCTTTAAACCTCATAGAAAAAGCAGAGAACCAACACGCAGATTTCATCGAAGTTAGATTAGACAGCCTTAAAAAACACAACGAATTAGCCAACATCGCAAACTGCAGCAACACACCCCTAATAGCCACGAATAGATCGACAAATTATCAAGGCAATTTTTCGGGAAGCGAAATCGAACGCAAAAAAATATTGATCGACGCCGCGAGAAACGGCTTTGAATACGTCGACGTAGAATTGTCCACCCCTAGGCTGAAGGAAATCGTTGGCAACTTACGGGGGATGGGCGTAAAACCGATAATATCGTTTCACGACTTCGACGAAACTCCAAGTTCATCGCAACTGAAGGAGATTCTTAGAAGGGAAATTGATAGCGGAGCCGATGTATGCAAAATTGTAACCACGGCTAGGCTTGTTGAGGACAACCTAACCGTGTTAGACTTTGTATCCAAAGCCAGTAAAAATGCTAGGATTGTCTGTTTTTCTATGGGAGACCTAGGCAAACCCTCGAGGCTTTTGTCCCCTGTTTTCGGCGCCTTTTTCACGATAGCCTCTCTAGAGAGTGGAAGAAAAACAGCGTCGGGACAACTTACCATCGGGGAAATGAGAACCGTATACAAGGCTTTGGGGCTAAAGTAGAATGGAAATTTCTGGAAAAACAAGGGTTTGTGGCATCATTGGAGACCCCGTAGAACATTCGTTGAGCCCTGCAATGCACAACGCCGCTTTTCAGGAGTTGAACCTTGATTTTGTCTACGTGGTTTTCAGAGTTAGAAAGGACGAACTAAGAGAGGCTATCGTTGGTGCAAAAAGCCTAGCCATCAGAGGGTTAAACGTGACTATGCCCCACAAGAACGCCGTTATGAAATACTTGGATGAAATAGAGTCTACAGCGAGGGCGATCGGCGCAGTGAACACCATCCTAAACGACAAAGGAAGGCTCATAGGTTACGACACCGACGGAATAGGCGCATTAAAAGCCCTAGAAGAAAACGGAATAAGCCTAAACGGAAAGAAACTGCTTTTACTAGGGGCAGGTGGCGCCGGGAAAGCCATAGCCTTCCACGGAGCACAAGAGGTGGAAGAACTCAAAATCCTTAACAGAACAACCCAAAAAGCAAAAGACCTAGCAGAAGTTTTACGCAAAAAATTTGGCAAAAAAATAGACGGAAACTCGCTCTCAGCAAAAACCATGAAAAAAGAACTGGAAGACACGGATATACTAGTCAACGCAACTTCTGTTGGCATGCACCCCAAGGATGACCAAAGTCTAGTTGATGCAAGCTGGTTGAGACCCGATCTATGCGTGATGGACATAGTTTACAACCCCATAGAAACAAAGCTTGCGAAAGACGCGAAGTCTGTGGGAGCCAAAGTTGTTTCCGGTGTTGAGATGCTTGTCTATCAGGGCGCTGCTTCCTTTGAAATCTGGACAGATCATCCGGCTCCGGTCAAAGTGATGCGGCAAGCTATTTTGAGGAAACTTTCGGAGTTAGGTGTCCACCATTGAATGGAAAAGCCGAAGCGATTTCTCACGGGGCTGCCACAGTCATAAACGCCATTGCCACAGGCAGGGGAGCAGCCATAGGAGTAGACTTATGGACAAAAGCTAGGGTTCAAATAACAGATAAACCCGAAGTTATTCAAGGGAAAATTGTGTCAGATCCTTCGGAAAAGCCTGTTTTGATTGAAAAAACCGTGAAAAGGGTTCTCAAACACTTCAATCTTGAGGGAAAGTTTGGCGCCAAAGTTGAAACATGGTCAAACATCCCCATTGCGAGAGGTTTGAAAAGCAGTAGTGCAGCGGGGAACGCCATAGTCTTAGCCACTGTATCTGCTTTAAACAAAAGTCTGGACGACTTAACTGTGGTGAAGCTTGGTGTGGACGGGGCAATTGACGCGAAGGTTACGATAACAGGTGCCTTCGACGACGCTTGTGCCTCTTACTTTGGAGGAGTCGTGGTCACGGACAACGTGAAAAGAAGGATTGTTAAACGCTTTGAAATAGCAGAGGACCTAGCTGTCTTGTTTTACGTTCCAGCAGAGAAGACTTACACGGTTAGTTCTGATGTTGGTCGAATGAAGAAAGCGGCTTCGCTAGTTAAAATGGCTTACAAAGAGGCTTTGAAAGGAAACCATTGGGTAGCCCTAACCCTAAACGGTTTAATCTATTCCTCAGCCCTGGGATACGATCCATCAGTCGCTGTGGATGCTTTGACGGCAGGAGCCTTAGCCGCAGGATTGTCCGGTACCGGTCCCGCAGTTACCGCCATGGTTTCTGAGGAGAAAAAAGACCTTGTGAGAGACGCTTTGCAAGCGTACGAGGGAGAAGTTCTGGAAGCTCGAGTCAACCACGAGAAAGCTAGGGTGGTGGGTTAACCAGATTGGTGGACGTTGTCGTTGGAAAAAGTGAGCATTTAGAAGGCGAAGTCTGGGCTCCTCCATCCAAAGCTTACACGCATAGGATGTTGATAGCCGCGTCCCTTTCAAAGGGAAACTCAAAGATATTGAATCCTCTGGTTTCAGACGACACCAAAGCAACTTTACGGGCAGTAAAAGCCTTCGGAGCAAAGGCAGAACCGAAGAAGAAATGTTGGACGATTAGGGGGGTAGATTCGCTTAGAACCCCAAAGAATCCTATAGACTGTGGAGAGTCTGGAGCAACCCTCCGTTTTATGACACCTGTCGCCGCCCTCGCCCCGGAATCTTCAATCTTCATCTTTGGATCGTCCCTTGAAAGGAGACCTATAGCCCCTCTTCTTCAAAGCCTAAAACAATTGGGAACAGAATCCAGTCTCCAAGTGAAAGAAGGAAGTTCTTTGGTTAGAATTCATGGGGGAGGAATAAGAGGAGGAAAAACCTCCATAAGGGGAGACATAAGTTCCCAGTTCATCTCTGGACTATTATTTGCCTGTCCAAGGGCTGAGCGAGACACCGAGGTAGATGTTACCACACCCCTAGAGTCCAGAAGCTACGTTCAAATGACCATAGAAGTCCTCAGCAAACATGGCATCAAAGTATCAGCATCAAATGACTTTACAAGATTGGAAATTCCTTCTAACCAGACGTACAAACCATGTGACCACGAGGTTCCGGGAGACTTTTCGTCCGCAGCCTTCCTCCTAGCTGCTGCAGCGATAACGTCTTCAAAGGTGAAAGTGAAAAACCTTGATAGTCACTCGATGCAGGGAGATAAGGCAATACTGGACATACTGGCGGAAATGGGTTCAAAATTGAAGGTTGACGACGAATGCGCAGAAATTGAAGGAGGGCAAAAACTTGACGCCATAGATGTTGACGCAAGGGACATACCCGACTTGGTTCCAGTCTGCGCAGTCCTTGCATGCTACTCAAAAGGAACTTCCAAAATATATAATGCAAAGCGGCTGAGGTACAAGGAGTCTGACAGGCTTGCTTCCCTTCACCTTGAACTGAAGAAAATGGGGGCAGAAATCACCATGAAAGAAGACGGATTAATTATAAAAGGCCCATGCACGATGCACGGAGCAACGATTGACCCCCATAATGACCATAGAATTGCGATGGCCTGCGCCGTTGCAGCCCTAAGCGCCGAAGGCGAAACGAAAATTCAAAATCCCGAGTGTGTCAGTAAATCTTATCCAAGTTTCTTTGATGATTTACGTTTGTTAGGAGCGAATATTGTTGGAAGGTAATTCCATAGGGAAAGAATTTGTCATAACCTGTTTCGGCGAAAGCCATGGCAGATGCGTCGGGGTCATAGTAGACGGTTGCCCAGCTGGGCTACCTCTTTCAGAAAAAGACATACAAAAGGAATTGGATAAAAGGATACCGCCCAAACCGGAGATAGTTTCTGCAAGAAAAGAGAAGGACATCGTTGAAATATTGTCTGGAACCTTCGACGGTTTTACCACAGGCGCTCCCATCTGCACCCTAGTGTGGAACAAAGACGTTATTCCCGGCGAATACAACCTGATGAAAGATACGCCTAGACCTGGACACGCTTATTATCCCGCTCGAATCAAATACGGAGCCTTCAGCGACTATCGTGGTGGAGGAAGATTCTCAGGCAGAATCACCGTAGCCTTTATCATGGCTGGCGCTATCGCCAAGAAACTTTTAGGTCTCTCAGGAGTTGAAGTTCTGGCGTATACGATCGAGATAGGTAACGTGAAACTTCGCAAAAGTCTCGCAATCGAAGAAATTCGCAGAAACACGTACAAAACTTCGGTTAGATGCCCCGATATTGACTGCGCAGAGGAAATGGAGGAAGCAATTTTGAAGGCGAAGAGGGAAGGCGACAGCGTAGGCGGCGTTGTTGAGTGCACTGCCTTGAATGTTCCAGTTGGGGTTGGTGAACCCCTTTTCGACTCCTTGGATGCTGATATGGCTAAGATGTTGTTCGACGTTCCAGCTGTTAAAGGAGTCGAGTTTGGCGTAGGGTTCAAGGCTGCTCGACTACGGGGTTCTGAAAACAACGATCCATTTGCGATACGCGGCGGAAAAATTGTGACGTTGACAAACAACGCGGGCGGTGTTTTAGGCGGACTCTCGTCTGGAATGCCGATCGTGGTTAGGGTAGCTATAAAACCGACGCCTTCTATTTCAAAGGAGCAGAAAACGGTTGACTTATCGAAAATGGAGGAGACAACAATTAAGGTTAGGGGTAGACACGACCCATGCGTCGTGCCCAAAGCGGTTCCAGTTATCGAATCTGCTGTGGCGATTGTTTTGGCTGACCACATGCTCAGGGCTGGTTTTATACCAAAAGTTTTGCAGGGGCGCAAGTAACTTGGAAAAAATCTTATCATTGAGAAGGAAGATTGATGAAATTGACGAGCAGATTCTGCGTTTTCTAAAGGAAAGGGTGGAGGTCTGCAGAAGCATTGGAAAGACGAAACGAGAACAAGGGATCTCGGTTAGGGATTATGAAAGAGAAGATGAACTTTACGCGAATGTCATGAGAATAGCATCTGAACTGGGACTTAACCCACACGAGGTTAAGGATGTCTATCGAGAAATAATCGCCATGGGTATACGTGCTCAAGAATCCGAGACGAAAACTTAAAGCAATAAAAACGTAACTTTTGATTAAATTAACATTTCAACGGGTTTTGGTCTATCCGAGGGACTGAAGAAATGCTGTACGAAATAAGCGAAAAAATAATGAGACTTGAGAGTGAAGGAAAGAAGATAATAAAGTTTAATCTAGGGGACCCTGACCAGCCAACGCCAAATGAAATAATTGAAGCAGCCTTCGAAGCCATGAAGCAGGGAAAGACAAAATACTCGTCTTCTGCTGGCGAGAAAAAACTCAGGGAAGAGTTGGCAAGGGCCCATAAGGTTTCTGCGGAAAATGTGGTAGTCACAACTGGTTCAAAATGGGCGATTTTTTCAGTAATGTATTTGCTACTGAAAAGTGGAGACAACGTTGTTATTCCGACCCCCTACTGGACTGCTTATGAATTAACTGCAAAAAGCCTTGGAGTAGAACCAAGATTTTTGAGGACAGAAGTTGGTTCAAACTGGAAGATCGACATTGAAAAACTCAAAGGGTTAATTGACCGAAGAACACGGTTGCTGATATTGAACAATCCCAACAATCCCACCAGCAAAGTCATCGATGAAAAAGTGCTCGCTGAAATTGTCCAGATTGCCAACGATGAAGGGATTACAATTTTATCTGATGAGGTTTATTCCGACATAAGTTTCGTTGAAGTGAAGAACATTCTGGATTTTGACGGCAGTCACATACTTGTAAAAAGCTTTTCCAAAACCTTCGCAATGACGGGTTGGAGAGTTGGCTATGTCATTGCGGAAAAGGAGTTAGCTGAGAAAATGGTGAAACTGAACCAGATAACTCTAACAAACGTCCCGGTTTTTGTCCAGCAGGCGGCTTTGAAGGCATTGGAGTTGAAAGAAGAAATTGCGAATAAAATTAGAGATGAGTATAGACGAAGAGCGGATTTGGCATGTAGCATTCTTTCGAAAACGAAAATGAAGTTTTCCAGACCCGACGCTCCCTTCTATGTTTTTCCCGGATATGACGGGTTGAATTCTGAAAGTTTCGCTTTGAACTTGCTTGATAAGGGGGTGGCCATAGCTCCTGGCACGGCCTTTGGCGATCACCGGGAACATTTTAGAATAGCTTTAACTCTATCGGAAGAGGAAATCGAGTTGGGATTGAAGAAGATTTGTGAGGCTTTGAAATGAAAGTGGCGATTATAGGCGCGGGAAAGATGGGCCGGTGGTTCACGAGATTCTTCTTGGAGGAAGGTGATTCCGTAGTAGTCTCGAGCAGAAGTGAGGGGAAGTTACTGAAATTAAGAGAGGAATTTGGAATTGAAATTGCTAGTAATGTAAACGCTGTTAAAAAGGCTGACAGAGTTTTGATATGCGTGCCCATAGAGAACTTTGAAGAGGTTGTGAAGGAGATTCATTCTCACGTGCGATCGGAACAGGTTGTTATGGACATTTGCTCGATCAAGGAGATTCCCGTCAAGATAATGCACGAGTATATTAAGGCTGGCATAACGTTGGGAACACATCCTGTGTTTGGTCCAGGCGTAAAAAGCATTAAGAACCAGAACTTCATTCTTACGCCCACTGTTGAAAAAGAGGAAGTGTTCGCTGAGAATTTTAAAAGTTGGTTGGAGGAGAGGGGAGCAAACGTGTTTATTATGTCTCCTAGAAGGCATGACGAACTGATGTCGGTGGTTTTGGGGCTTCCTCACTTTCTTGGTTTGGTTGTTTGCGATACTCTACTGGACTACGGTAACCTTCTTGAAATGAAAAAGGTTGCGGGTGCTAGTTATAAGATGTTGTTGACGTTGGCGGAAGCCGTTGCCTCTGAAGAAACCGGGTTCTATGCGAGCCTTCAAATGACGTTGCCTGAAATAGAGAAGATTGAGGGTTTGTTTTTGGAGAAATCTGGGGAATGGCTTGATATAGTGAAGCGAAGGGATAGGTTAGCCTTTGCTAATAAAATGGAGCTTGTGAAAAGGAGGTTGAGGAAGGTAGATCCGGATTACGCGAAGTCGTATGAAGTTATGCACAGGCTGTTGGAGGCTGTTAAAAGTTGAATTGGATTCTGTTAACTCTTCGGGACTTAATAGGCTAAAAGCCTTGCTTGTTATAAGACGACTGAAGAGTGAAGAGTACTCATTGCTTCTCTTTTCTACGTTTAACACGTTTAACGTAGATGGCTGTTGCAGCCGTTGCGACTAGGATTGTTGAAACTAAGCCGATGTAGGGAACCAATAAGCCAAACTTGTCAACAGGAATCCAAACGCCGCCGACGGTTGCTGTGGTGAGTATTCGAATACTGCGTGTAAAGTGTGGTTAGAGTTCATTGTTACGTTTATTGGGTTGGAGTAGTTCCAAGAGCCGTCTAGTTCCCAGTGGTCGAATTTGTAGTTTGTGTAGGGGTTTGCTGTGACTGTTGTTCCTTCAAGGTATGTGTGTTCCAGATGATGGATTTGTTGTTCCGCCTGTGGTTGTTGTGATAGTGAGATTGTAATATTCATACAGAGTTGGACCAGCCGTAGCGTATATGTAGTCTAAGTAGTTGGTGTTAGAATAGTCTCTTCCACTTATGAGGAGGGGAAGTTCATCGTATGGTCTTGCACCAGCAGTTAGCGTTGTTACAAGGCTGCCGTCTTTATAGACTTCAACCTCATTACTGAAACCGTCATATTTTATCTTGTATGTATGGAACTGATGGTCATTTGCAGCATCCTCAATGTATTGTTCAGTGTCCGTACGGTAGTAGATATCATCAGTGCCTTCAGGGTTGTTGTCTGGGTTATGTCCCATGATTCCGACTCCAAAAAGGTATGGACGATCTAATATACTATGTGAAAATCCTCTTAATCCCTTCCACCCTATCAAAGTGTCTGTCATTAGAGTAAACCTCCTCCACCCCCTGCTTCCTCATGAGGGCAACATTAAGGCAATCATGCCAATCCATCTTGTACTCTTCAACCAACCTTGAAGCCCTCGCCATATCTTCAACCTCGAAAGAGACAACCTCCATAGATACATACGACCGAATAGAAGACAGAACCTCCGGAATCTCCTGACTCCTACCATGCATCTCAAGAAACACACAAACTTCATCAACAACCACGGTGGATGTAATCGCTTCCTCTCCATCCTCAACGCGTCCCAAAATCCTCTTGGAAACCTCAAAAAACCTTGGATCCCTCGTCAAAACATAAACAAACACGTTCGTATCAACAAACCTCTTCATTCACCCTCTAACTCCTTCTTCACTCTATCTGCAACGGCTTTTCTGATCTCCCTCTTGGGCTCCTCAGAAACCCTAACCCCTTCAACAAGACCACTGAGACGCTCAGTAGGGTTGGGAACAAACCAACTCGGCACAATAACAATCTGACCGTGCTCCAGCCTAAGCTCCACCTCATCACCCTCCCCAATCCCAAGCGACGCCCGATACTCCCTCGGAATCGTTATTCTATACTTCTTTTGAACCACCTGCTTGACTCCCATAACCGACACCGTGTAACAATCTATGTGTACCAAATACCATTACACGCTATTAAGCCTTACCCCAAACGAACACTAACGAAATCAAGGACAAAGCAACAACAGGCATCCCATCAACACAAAACTGCCTTATCTTGCAAACACTTCTCCCTATCCTAATACAAACGAAGGTCTGCCTATTCTGGAAAAGATAAGAATGCTCATGGTTTATGGCCTCATGTTAGAGAAGAATCTAGAATTTGTTGATAGACAGAGAGGGAGAGATAACCGCATTGACATTACTTTCAAAGACGACAAAGGCAACTTTATTGTTATAGAAATAAAGAAAGGCACCGCTGACATAAACACATTAAATCAAGTGAAGCGATACATGAAAGAAATTATGGTAAAGGAAGCCCCAGAGAAGGTGTCTGGTATTATCCTCTGTAGAAAGGCAGATGTAGAGTTACGAAAAGCTGTTAAAAACGAAAAGAACATCCTTATAGACGAATATAAATTTTCCATAAGTTTTCCAAAGATAGAAGAAAAATCTTGTGAAGGAATAAAACAAAAGTGGGGTCGATTTTTCCCGTGAGTTAATTCGTCAGACTCTTGTTAGCATTTCATCCAACGGGCTTAGGATGTCTTCTGCAGGTGATATTAACAGTCCAACATACTTTTTTGCGTCGTGTCTTGTTTTTAAGAGAGGCATACGAAGTCATGCACAGCTTTTTAGACGCTGTTAAAAGTTAAACTTGGATTCTTCGACGGCTGCTTTGTATGAGCCGAGAATCTTTACGAAAAGCGTCTTGTCCCTGATGCTTTCTAATGCCTCTCTACATTTTTCTTCGTTTCTGTGGCCTTCGAAGTCTAGGTAGAAGTTGTATTCCCATGGCGTTCGTTTTGTGGGTCTTGATTCTATTTTTGTTAGGTTTATGTTTCTGATGGCGAATTCTTCGAGGACGCAGTGTAACGCTCCTGGAACGGATTTGACTGAAAAGATTATGGAGGTTTTGTCTTGGCCTGAAGGAAGTGAGTCTTGTTTTGACAGGACGAAGAATCTGGTGTAGTTGTTTGGGGTGTCTCCTATCTCTTTGGCGAGGACTTTCATGCCGTATATTTCTGCTGCTCTTTCGCTGGCGATGGCTCCTGCGTCTTTCAGTTCCTCTTCTTTTATCATTTTTACGCTGCCTGCGGTGTCGAATGTTGAAATTAGTCTGCATCCTAGTTGTTCCAAAAATTTTCTGCATTGGGCTAGGGCTTGTGGGTGGGAGTAAACTGTTTTGATTGAGTTTAGGTGAGTTCCGGGGTGGGCTATGAGGCAGTGGGTGATTTTGAGGATTATTTCGCCGCATACTTTGAGGTCGTATTCTAGGAATAGGTCGTAGGTTTGGTTTACGCTTCCTTCTATGGAGTTTTCTATGGGAACCACACCATACGGGGTTTCTCCCTTTTTCACACTCTCAAAAACGTCGGAAAGGTTTTCGCAGGGCTCCACTTCTGCTGAGGAGCCGAAAAAAGAGTAAACAGCGCTTTCACTGTAAGCTCCTATTTCACCCTGAAAGGCAACCTTCATGTTATCTTCTCCGCTTCTTTTCCCTTCAGACATGACTATTCCTTTTATTCTCTGTAATTAGCTTATCGTCTTTCAATCGATTTCGGCAGTTTTTATATGTGCCAGTAACTTTTAATCAAATTAAATGTGCGTGGGTGTTTTCTTTTCGAGGAAAGGGCCATTAACCTATGGAAGAGTTTTTGGCGATGATGCGAAGGTGTGGCTTGTTTAATGTGTTGCGTTTATTTTTTCTTTCCAAGCCCTATAGAAAATTGTTGCTGAAAATTTAAATACTTTGTTAATGTATGATCAAACATTGATTGAGGAGGAAGGAGAAATGTATAGAAAGTTGTTTTGTTGATTTTTGTTTCTGTTTTGCTTTTTTCAGCGATCTTTGGGACGAGGTTCCTAGGAGTGGCTACTGTAGAAGCGAAAGCTGGACAACCACAGAGGTTGTTTCAACGGAAAGCACCGGAGAGTCCCACTATCCTTCTTTGGCCGTTGATTCCGATGGAAACGTACACGTAGCCTGGGACGATGACACTGACTATGCTGGGTCTGGAACCGACACGGACATATTCTATAAGAGGTTTGAGGTTTCGCCTCCACCTCCTCCAGTTGGCGGCATCTGGATTCCAGTAGACAAGCTAAGCTTGCTGGCTCCATGGATAGCCCTAGCCTCAACAATCACATCAGCCATAGCCATAACAGCCATCCTCCTCAAACACATGAAGGGGAAGCAATAAGCCTCCACCCTCCTTTTTCTCAACTCCCATAGAGGAATCCTCTCAAAATTTAACACCGCTATTGATCCCAACATGTACTCAGAGAAAGGAGGCTGAAACGAAAAAGAAACTTATTTATTAGCTTCTGTTTGTGTATGGGAATTTTAGCAGTTTGTTGGCTACACCTCAAAGAAGAGGTTTCTAACAATCACAACAGAAGTTAATCCTTATGGGGTTATTTTCACGTCATCACGGCTAGGTTCGACCAGTTAGAGCATAAATTGGAGGGTCTGCATGCACGCATTGCACTAATTCTGGGTTTTCTCTACTTATTTAGGGCAAAGACTAGCCTAGATTTAGTGTGTAAAAAATATTTGGATATTGGAAATATTCTTACTTTATAGGCATTAAAACACGCATATCCGACATTTTAAAATCATTTCACGACCAAACTGCTCCGTCAGATGGTTGCCTTACTTTTTCTTTTATCTTACAATATCTTACTCAAAGATTCTAAACATCCTCATCAGATCAGGAAGAAGTGACATATTAGAAGAATAAAAGACTAAACATTATTGTTATGGGTTATTTTTTGTAGGTTACTCTATCCATTCCTATTTTCCGATGCTCTGTTGCCTGTTTTGATGTTGTTTACGCGTTTCGCATGAGAAATGTTTATATTTTTGTAAACAAAAATGTAAATAACTGGTGAAAACGTTGGGGAAGAAGGTTGTTATCGCTGTTAGAATTCCTGAGGAGATTAAAAGGGATATAGAAAAGTTAGGTTTCGTGGTGTCCGCCTTCGTTAAGGAGGCCCTTAGGGAAGAATTGAGGAGGAGAAGATCTGAAGAGGCAATGAAGTGGATAAGGGCGAACATGGTTCCTGGAAAGGAAATAGGTTTTGACAGCGTTGAGACCCTACGTCGGATGAGGGAAAACATGTGAAAAGTTACGTGGTCGACGCCTCTGTGGTCGCAAAATGTTTTATTGATGAGCCTTACTCCGATAAGGCTTCGGAAGTCATAGATGCCCACGCTAAGGGACACCTATCATTGTCAGCGCCCTCCATAATAGTCTATGAATTGGGAAACATCTTCTGGAGACATCCACGTATTACGTCTGAAAAAGCGTATGAGTTCATTGGGAAGTTTCTCGATCTTCATATTGGTCTCGTGGACGTCTGGTCCGATGCTGGGCTCCTAAAAAGCGCATGTGCAATATCAAAGACTAGAAGCCTAACTTTCTATGATTCGTCCTATTTAGCCATGGTTGAAAGAGATAGAGTAAAGCTGGTAACGGCGGATGAATACCTGCGTAACAAAGCCCCAAACTTGGTCGTGTTGCTAAAAGAATTCAAAGGCTAAGCATAATAAGTGTGGGTTATGCCTGGAAAATGGTTGAAAGGAATATGTCGATAAAAATGTCTAACATGTGGAGCACCATTAAAGCCAGAAACGGAAAAATGCCAAAATGTGGGACAGAGATCGAATGTGGAAGAAGAGATCGAACATCATCATCACTTTAAGTGACACCATAAGAGGTTTAGAAATGCTAACGGTCAAACAAAAGTCTCAAAACTTTAATTGATTGGAGATATGCTGTCGTGGAGAGAGATTTTCCCTCTTCATGTATCTTAACCTTCGCTCCAAGAAAGAACCGAGACACGCTAGACGGACCTTTAATCTGCTGTCGAGCCTAGTATAAACTATATCCCCTTCCATGTTGCTGCATGTAGAAAAAAATATTTTTTTTATTTTCATTCTCGTACTCGCAGAGCATTGAGAGCAGGCCCCAGTGAAGTGTCACGCATCCGATTGTTGTTATCCTCCTGTGAAACGCAACAACTTCTAAGCACAGTCAGCCTAGCATACTAGCTTGACCCGTACCTCCCCCTCCACACCTTGATTTGCATTCGCCAACTCCCGCAGGTTTTTCTCAATAACAGTTCGCGCGCGATCTGTAGGACCTGTACGCTATAAGCCAATAACCACACGTTTAAGCATACGCTCTAATTCTGAAATATTTCGATGCTGGAAAACGATTTTTATCACTACTTACCAAAATCGAACCAATAAATTGGTGCCTCGCCTATAACGAAAATGAAACTCATGATCTTAGATTAAGCCTAAAATTTTGAAAAGTATAGGCATTAGGGTCATTATCACGGTGACCCACATACCGAGGATTAAGCCAACAGTCCACTTGAAGGTGCTTCTCAGCTCCCTCCTTAACTCGCTCATCTCCGCCTCCATGTGATTTAACCTCTTACTCATCTCGATTATCATACCTTCAACCTTCGCCAGCCTCTCCCTAACTTCGGCTATCTCAGACAAAATTAAATCCCTTTCACTGTAAACGAGGCTCATACCATCATAAAAAGTTAACCGTAGGGGTTTTCTCTCTTTTTCACGCTTTCGCGAAAACGTCGGAAAGGTTTTTGCAGGGCTTCACTTCTACCGAGGAGCCGAAAAAAGAGTAAACAGCGATTTCACTGTATGCGCCTATTTCGCCTTGAAAGGCAACTTTCATGCTGTCTTCTCCGCTTCTTTTCCTTACTGAAGGTTCTTTCAGTTTCTCTATAATTAGCTTGCCGTCTAATCTGCTTTTCTTATAAAGAAGGAA
>LIHK01000039.1 GCA_001399795.1 Candidatus Bathyarchaeota archaeon BA2
AAATAGCTTCTTCTTCCTTAACCTCGCTTGGCGAGATCATTCTAAACTGTTCGGCTAAGGGGTGTCCTTTTATGGATATTGTAAATTGTTTGTTCCAGCCAAATGGAATTCTATAGGTTTCGATTCCCATTTCCTTGGCGCTTCTTTCCATAGCTTTAATTACTTTCAAGGCGTCGGCGGGTTTCGCCAAAGTGTTGCTTAAGTGAGCGTATGGGTAGATCAGAATCCTATTGACTTTCAGTTTTTCGAGAGAAGATTTGGTTTCTTCTATCGCCCTTCTGGCAACGGTCTCATCGTCTCCCTCTTCAACGCAAGTGAACAAGACAGCAAGCTCTTCGAGTTTCTGTTTCTTTTTCTCGCATGCTTCAGCGATGGCAACTTCCTTTTTTATCACTTCGTACTCTATGGAGTTTGAGTGTAATTGCAGTATTCTCAATTTTGCCATCCTCTTGCTGGTTGTTTCTGCGCGACTCCAATGATTAAAAGACGGAATTGTACATTAGCCTTGCGTTAAGTTTTCAGGCTTTGTACCTCCACTTCTCAAGCATTTTCTCCTTCTTAGTTTCTTTTTTAAACTCCTTATAGTGATCCCTGCAAAGGTACGCTCGTCTGGATGTCCCAACTTTCAATCCCGCGGCGCTCACCTTATCCGCAGAGAGAGAACGAACTGCCTCTTTGTCGCATCCAACGACGCTGCATTTCACGCCTTTAGCAACCCGCCCCAACGATAGCCCACCAATTTTTTCCTGTTAAACGTTTAATATACCGCATATTAGGGTCGTGCTCTATTATTTCTTTTGAACAAACACTTTTCCATAAGTCTCAGTTGCCCTCGCATAGATTTCTTTCTTTTCCCCGAACACCCCGGGTCCCAAGCCTTCAACGACAAAGGACGCGGAAGCAGATCCAACACATGCATACCATACTGGATCTTTTCCCTTAAGGTACTCGGCTATGAAGGCTCCGATGAAGGCGTCGCCAGCACCCGTGGGGTCCCGGATAACCCTTGGCTTGCAAGCGGGAATATTGTAGATTCTTCCTTCAAAAAGTAGTTTGGAGCCTTTCATCCCCCTTGTTACAATTACTATCTTTGCTCCGTAATCTTGGATTTTTTCCATAGCCAACTGTAAATCGGTTAAGCCCGTTACCATCCTGATTTCGATTGAGGATGATTTGTACAGGTCGATTTGTTCAAGAAGCTTCTGGTCTCCCAGTCTCCTCAAGTGCACGTTTCCCTTAGCGTCAAATCCTCGCACAAATCCTTGGGGGTCCAGAGACAAGGTGTCTGTTAACTTTTGCAGTTTATCAACAACGTTTCGCGGTAGTTCGTTTGCGATAGGCGCCACGTGAATGGCTCTGGCTTGCAGAGAACTTGGCACGTCTTCTGGGAGGATAGGTGGGGCTTGACTTTTTAATTGAAGCCTTCTCTTCCAGTTTGAATATTTTAGAGTGAATCTTGTGGTTGAGGCTCCTTTAACCCTCTTTAGTCCAGACAAATCCACGCCGTTGGCCTTCAGCCAACCGATATAGCTATCAGAAAAATCTTCTCCAACCTTGGAAATCACTGAAACCTTTGCATCTAGTTTTCTTGCCGCCAACGAAACGTAAGTTGGGGGACCACCTAGTGTCTGTTTTGGTTTGGTTATTTTCGGCGAAGTTATTAGATCAATTGCGAAGTGACTGACCGTGACTAAATCGAACATGCTTTTCTTTATTAATGAGAACGCAAGGTATATGGATTCTGGTGTAAAGTTATAAAGTCGTTTAACAACTGATAGAGTTTGAGGAAAAGTTATGCCCGTGAAGCGTAAGTCTAGGGGTCGATCCAAGGGCAGCAAGGGAAGGGGTAGTCTGGTTCAGTGTAGTAGCTGCGGTGAGCTTGTGCCCCGCGACAAAGCCAAGAAAGTGTCTCGTCGAGTTTCCATGGTGGACTCAGCCCTGTACAGAGAGCTTCGTCAGAAGGGTACGTATGTATCTAGTCGAACCGAGACAAGATATTACTGTGTTTCATGTGCGGTGCATCGTGGCGTGGTAAAAGTGCGGGCGAAAGACGAACGGAGATATCGTCCTCAAAGAAGATGGAGATGTTAACCCGACGACTCTTTTTCTTTCTGTTTAGAAGCCGTACGGAAATAGATTACCCGCTGAAGCACGGTTAAATTCGTGATGACGGCTAAAATAATGACCCCCCAACTTAACGCGTCCAGCCAAGCAATGCTAAGAAAGCTTGCTATGGCCAGTATGATCAAGCGTTCTGCGCGCTCAGCCACGCCCACTGCCTCCATCCTCACTCCTTCCGCTTCTGCCCTCGCCCGAGCGTAGCTCACCAGCAGCGAGCCTATTAGCGCGACAAGTCCCCAAAAAGGATCGCATAACCCGCCGAGGATGATTCCGCAAAAAACTATGGCGTCAGCGTATCTGTCAAGCAGAGAATCTAGGAAAACGCCGAAGGCTGTGGTTTGTCCGTAGAGTCTTGCGAGGGCGCCGTCTAGGGCGTCGCAGAAACCTGAAACCAACAGAAGGAGGGGAGCCGCTATCAAGAGAAACGGATGAAACCGCCATTTCCAATAGGCTAAAGCAGAAAGTATCGCAAATGCTATTCCAATGGCGCTTACCTGGTTTGGAGTTAAGCCTATGCCATGAGCCAGTTTCGCTTCAGTGGTCATCCATGACTGAACTCTTTGCTTGAGTTTTGTCAGCAATTCCTCATCATCTTAGAGGTTTATGGTTGCAATGTATTTAAAAACAGCCTCCGTAAAGGGTATGCGAGAGGTTTCTTCATAATTAACGTAACTCCGTTGAAAATAGATGACAAGGTTGCGGTGGGCTTAAGAGTTGATTTGCCAGATTCTCCGCCTCTCCTTTTAATAATCGGACAAACAGGATTCGTTATGTGCGGTTTCCTAAACATAGAGGCTGCCGAAAAGGTAAACGCAACCGCTGCCATGGTAAGTGGCGTGAAAACCTTTGACAACGTCCTTGAGGCTGACGTCAGGGCAGTTACTTCCAAAGCTCAAATGAAAGGAAAAGATGCTGTTAAACTGCTTCTTTAACCTAATATCTAATATGCTAACGCAACCCTAACAATGTTCACCGCCTTTTGCCCACAAACAACACATTTTCCATCTACCTTTTCCTTGACATCCTCAGGAATGCCTAGCACGCGGGCGTTAATCTTTCCCTCCAACTCGTGACCACATTCAGCCTTGCCACACCAAAAAACTTCAATTATGCCAGCTCTCTTTTCTAGTAATTTTTTTGTTTCTTGCAGATTCTCAATTCTGTAAACATGACTTTTCATCCATTGCCAAGCTTTTTGCCGCATGTCCTTTGCCATCTGTTCAGCAAGCGCTTGAACTACGGTTACTAGTTCATCCATTTTACACGTTTGCTTCTCCGAGGTGTCCCGCCGAGCAATGGTTGCCTCTTTTTTTTCAACATCCCGTGGACCTATTTCAATTCGGAGGGGCACACCCCGAAGCTCCCAGTAATAGAATTTAGCCCCTGGAGTTAGGTCTGTTCGTAGATCTGTCTCAACCCTAACGTTTGCCTTTTTCAGTTTTGACACAATGTCTTTGCAGGTTTTGTTTATCTGTTCTTCCCCTTCCTTGGATGGAATTGGAATAATCACAGCCTGTGTGGGCGCGATTTTGGGCGGTAAAACAACTCCATGATCATCGCCATGCACGATTAAAACAGCGGCAATGCCTCTTCCAGAAATCCCGTAACATGTCTGCCAAATGTATTCTTGTTTTCCATCCTTGGTCTCATAAGTTACATTGAAAGCCTTGGCGAAGTTTTGACCCAAATTGTGCACGGTTCCTATTTGAAGGCTTCTACCGTCTGGGCATATCATGTCGAACGCTACGGAATAGAGCGCTCCCGCGAACTTGTCCCAGTCTGGTCTCCGTGATATACGGTATGGAACACCAAGCTCGTCGAAGAACTTCTTGTAAACTTCCATTCCCCCCTTTACCTGCGCCTCGGCTTCTTCAAAAGTTGCGTGGGAGGTGTGCGCTTCTTTAAAGGTGGCGACTTCCCGCATTCTCAGAATAGGGCGAGTTGCCTTGGTTTCATATCGGAAAACGTTCACAACCTGATACAATTTTAGCGGTAAATCCGCGTGAGATCGGATCCAAAGTTTCAACATGGGCGCTATGGCGGTCTCGCTCGTAGGTCTCAGGGCATACTTAACCTTCAGGGGCTCAAAACCGCCTTGAGTAACCCAGAAGCACTCTCCTTCAAAGCTTCTCACGTGCGTGGACTCCTTAGCCAGAGACGTTTCCGGAATCATTAGGGGAAACAACGCTTCTTCATGTCCAGTTGAATCTAACAAATCGCGTAGGATTTGGAGAATGTTTCTTCGCACCTTGAACCCGTATGGGAGCCAAACTCCGCAGCCTTTAATCGGGTACCGGTAGTCCATTATACCTGCGTTTATAAGCACGTTACGGAACCATTCTCCAAATCTTTTGCTCCAGTTTTCTCTCGTCACGAGCGACACCATGTACACCGAACCATCGTAAAGTATAACAACGATTTAATTAGTGTGTATACTTATGCCTGATGAACATTTCGTCTAGTGTATTTTATGGAGATGCTTAAAAATAAAAAAAGAGGAGAAGCTGGTCTATTTCTTCCTTGCTAGTTCCCAGATCGACTTTATTGCCAGTATGACCGCTGCAGGAGCCGCGAATGCTACAATGTAGTTTAGTACTCCAGTTGCCAAGTAATCCAGCGCTTCATGAACCTTGCCGAGGGGACCCCATACATTTGCTGTTCCTGCTATCATCAAAGCAATTGTAGCTATAAGGAACGGTCTAACTTCCTTTGCGGTTATGCTTACGAGTCCAACTATGACGCCAAGAATTAGCATGACCAGCATGACATAACCGTTGATGTCTGCTACATCTGGATTTTCCCAGGCCGCTGGAACTTTCGCGCGCGCGTCGTAGGCCATGTAACCAACTGCCAACCCTGCTATGACCGCTATTACTACGAAAGCCATGAAGGCGTATTCAGCTATTTCTTCATAGGTCACCATTTTTTATCTCCCTCTAACCAAATATCCAGTTATCGATGGTTACATTTTATAAATCTTGTGCTAGTTTCTTTTCTTCCATAAAG
>LIHK01000033.1 GCA_001399795.1 Candidatus Bathyarchaeota archaeon BA2
CCTATCTCAAAAACCTTCTCAAAATCCAAAATCAGTTGTTCTTTGTACAACTGTGGACTTTGCGCCAAGAAGGCTTCTCGTTTAAAATACGCCACTGGAAAAAGCGCAGCGCCGCCCTCGGTGGCGGAAACTATGATTCTCGGAGTGTACACTTCTATGAAGCCCTGTTTAGATAAGAAGCTTCGCGTCGCTTCTAGTGTGACGTGTTGAATTCTGAAGACGGCTTGATTTTCGTCTCGACGCAGATCTAGAACACGCGCATCCAGTCGCACATCTATTTCCGCGGGAGTTCGACCCGTTATGTCCAAGGGCAGAGGTTGTCGTGCTATTCCCAATATTCGAATTTCGTTGGGAATGATTTCCGCTCCTCCGGGAGCCTTCTCCATTTTTTTAACCGTTCCCTTCACGCCGATGCTGTATTGTCTCTGTAGCGCATCAGCGTTTTTAATCACCTTGCTGCTAGCCTTGTCGCGGGGAATAGTGATCTGGACGGGTCCCTCTTTATCTTGAAGAATGACAAATCGTATGCCGCCCAGGTCTCGGATATCCTGAACCCAGCCTAAAACCAAAACTTCCTTTCCATCCAGTTCAGGCTTTATATCCGTTGAATAATGGGTTCTACGCCAGTCTCCTAGTTTATCGGTTTTCATAGGAAACCCATCTATCAGCTAGAAAATTCTACTCTAAGACTTATTCCACGGACTTTTTGGGCGATTTCCTTTGATGCTTCCACGTTTATTGGAGCCCGCCTTCTCCCCCTTCTTCTTAAAATAACTCTCGTCTCGGTGGTTCCGTCAGGCAACCATATTGTGTTTATCGTCAAAACGCTCAGTGGTACAAAGAGGTCCTCCAAGAACTTTCTGTCGTCTACTCCATGCTCTAAGATGCGGATCTTTTTTCCCGTTTTTTCACCCAAAGCCTTGATAATTTTCCCGCCATAACCTAATAAACGGGGCATATCTCCTCGTTTGACGACTACGGCTAAAACGCCATTCGCTTCCACAGCCTTGTGAAAATAAACTTCTTGAAGAGAAGGATATCTGTCTTCGAGCGACAAAAGTAAGCGAGCAATTTCTAAATCTACCTCACCCACCTCTCCTGACCTAAGTTTCCTCTGACACTTTGAACATAATATTCCGCTTTTTAAGCAGAAATTGCATAATGCCGCTTTCACCCCGTCTTAAGTCCTCCCTTTGAAATAAAGGAGGGGGCGGCGGAGCCTTTTAATGTTGCGTGTGCTGTCTACTTCGCTAAAGTAATTTCGATGGTGCTGACGTTTGTAGGCGAGCCACCCTCTTCGATGGGTGCCAACTGATCCGTGCCTATGCCAATTTTCTTGACCTTCACGTCTGGCAAGAATCTTCGTCTGACAACTTCGACAACGTCAACTGCTCTGCTTATTGCTCTCCCTCTCGCCTTCACGTTTACTTCATCTGCTCCGCCGTGGAAGAGGGTTATGCAAGCCAGCACATAGTTCATAACTGGCTTTCTCCCGATCAACACACTGTTGCTTTCTGACATTTCACCGCCTCACTCCTCGTTTTTCATCCACTAAAAGCTTGCTATGCTTTTTGCTCGGTAAATAAATACGTTGCGGTATCCTCTCCATAGAACTATTTATGTTGCCATTCAAACCATAAAATAGTCCCGTGGCTCCTAATTTGAAACTATTTGAACACGAAGCGAAGACTATCTTCTCTAAATACGAAATACCAACTCCCCAGGGAGGATTAGCAACTTCTCCGACAAAAGCTCGCAAGATAGCTACCCAAATTAACGCTCCAGTCGCCGTTAAGGCGCAGGTTCTTGCGGCGGGAAGAGGGAAAGCAGGCGGGATACTTTTCGCGTTTTCGCCAAGGGAAGCTGAGCTTGCAGCTAAGAAATTGTTAGGCACAGAAATAAAGGGTTTCAAGGTTCGAAGCGTTTTGGTGGAAGAAAAGGTTTCTATCCAAAGGGAACTGTACTTCGGTGTTACGTAGCTATCGCTTCTTCCGAAGGTGGAATGGAGATAGAAGAAATTGCACACGCCAATTACTTCTTTAATCTGTTCTGAAGCCAGCGCAACTATTCAATGAGGGGTAGAGGAAGCCTAGACGAGGGAAAACGCGCTGAGAGGCTTGGAAAGGAAAAACATATTTAGTTGTGCTGAATCTGAAACCTAGCTAAGCCTAAGCAAGCGGAGAATTATGCTATGCCGATCACAGACCCCTTCAAAAAGACCCTAGCCCAGAAGCATAGGCTTTACATGAAGATTTGTCGAGAATGTGGAGCTCGAAACGCTTCTAGTGCTACTAAGTGCAGGAAATGTAGAAGCAAGAATCTGCGATGGAAGAAACGAGAACTGGTACGTTAACTTTTGCGTATCTCCTCCTTAGAAAGATAGTAGTCTTTTGTCTTGAATGGAAAATTTTTATTGTCGAACAATAGGGAGGTAGTGGTCTTTTGGGTGCCATTAGAAAAAATTGTTTGGGACCCAAAAGAGAGGGAATGAGATTTTGGATAACAATAACATCATGGCTTGGTGACGAAAGATATAAACGGACTAGTTTACCGTTAAACTTTTAGCGGGCCGGTAGTCCAGCGTGGTTAAGACGTCGCCCTCACGCGGCGAAGATCGCCGGTTCAAATCCGGCCCGGCCCACCAAATTTTCAAGTGAATCCAAAAATTTTATGCGTTCTTCTTTCATTTTTTATCACTAATGTTCTATGGAAACACCTTTTGTAGGGTGTTCACTTATTTGGTATTTTGGTTCATCAGTTCTATGATTCTATTCCACTGCTTTTTCGTGAGTGGGAAGTTTGTACCTTGAGGTTGCTTTAGAATTGCCATATCTGAGAGTATAGGATCTTTGCTACACTTATCTTCAAGAAGAGGCCTATCGATAATTACTTTCAAATATTTTATTATGACGCTATATTTCTCTCGGAATTTAAAGATGTCTTCTTTGTTTGTCCAGTATTTCTCTTGTTCCGTAGTAAGGGGTCTCTTTATTGGATTTGTTACGACCTCGCCTATTGCGTACACTCCTGCTTTCTCTCCAGATGCCCATATAGCTACTTTATCTCGCTCTCGAATGCTTTCTGCATATTGGCTCGTTAGCCATTGTTCAGTTTCTCTATTTTCTTTTATTCGATCAAACCACCCATATATTGCGGGGTTAAATTGAAACACCCAGTGCTTCAGTTGGCGACGGAGAAAAGTGCCACAGTCTGGGCAGAACCGATCTAATGCATACTGCTCGAACGAAACAACCTTTCCGCATTTTCGGCATACAAACTCTGCATCTAACATTGGTTCCATAATAACTACTTAAATGAGTATCAGAATTAAAAGTTTTCAACTTTCACATGCCAACCAAACTCTTCAATTGTCCCGAATTTTGGTTCATAGCCTGATTGGGTTAAGAATTTTAACTCCGTATTCTTCAAGTTTTTCGAAATGTTCTTCGTCAATTGTATAAATTAGATTGGCTAGTTCAACCATGTTTGCGCCTATCATGGCGTCATTTACGGGAACACCCTTCTCTTTTGCCCATCGAACAGAATTTTCAGCAACCTCCCTTGAAATTGAAAGGAAAGCAATGCGTTTTGAACGTAAGAGTGAACCTGTCCTAAATTCGGCTTCGCTCCAATTCAAAAGTCTTCTCAGCGCCGCAAAAACCTCCACAACAACTATTGGATTCAAGCTTAATATGTGGTCTAATTCTCCTTTAAGTCCCCTTTCTAACAGATTGCGACACCTTGCGTGAGACTCTTTATTTGGATAATCGGTTACCATTGAATAAACGATCACGTTGGAGTCCAGTAGGGCGAGAGGCTTTCCTCCACCTTTAGCTACTCCCGCCAAACCTTCTCCTCCATGATCTCCTCAAGCTTCTCCGGCGAAATATACCGTTTAACCCTCACTGGGGTATGAACAGCTTTCCAAGCAGGGTCATCTTCCAGCTTTTCTCTAGCAAAATCCATAACAGTAACCCTAAAACTGTGGTCATCAATTGGCTCAAGGATCACGATGTCTCCTGCCTTAACGTTCACCCGCCTTCTGATCCGCTTATCAACCACAATTCGATGTTTTTCATCAACTTTGCATAGGGACATGTATTTTCCCACAAAAATATCCCACACTCCCTCACTCCTATAAGGCTTGCGCCATCCACCAGCATGCAACTGGTCTACCATAAGTTTAAATAAGGCAAATCGCCAACTGAATGGATACGCAAGAATTAGAATTCTAAAAGGAGTGCTAGTTCTTCGTTGAATTGACTGATGGGAGGTGTAATTTGCGTGTCGTATAGAGAGGGCCGAGAGATGCATAAAGCAGTCTGTGCTGATTGTGGCCAAGAATGCGAAGTTCCATTCAAACCCGATCCCAACAGACCAGTTTACTGCCGAGATTGTTGGGCGAAGAGAAGAGAACAGAGAAGACGTCGATATTAGGTTTAGCTACCGTTTAAATCCAGCCGCTAAGCTTTCTGCGTCAATTTTCTCAAAGGTTTCTCCTTATCTTTCTTGCAATCTTGTCTAGGTCTTTTCTTTCTGCCTTTTCGAATCCCGTGGGTCCTAACATGGCTCCCATCAACTTTGACATCACGTCTCCCCTAAATCTGGGTATAACATGAACGTGAAAGTGCATCACTGATTGACCAGCAACCCTTCCATTAAACTGAAGAATACTGACTCCCTCGGCGCCAACGGCCTTCTTCACCGCAACGCTGATCCTTTTAACCACAGCAAACAGGTTGGATAAAACCTTTTCAGAAATGTCATAGATGGTTTCCCAATGTTCCTTGGGAATAACCAAAGTGTGCCCAACGTTAGCGGGATGCAAATCCATGAAAGCCAAAACGTTGTCATCCTCATAAACGATACTCGCCGGATTCTCCCCAGACACTATCTTGCAGAAGTTGCAAGACCCACTCATGTGTACCTCTCCTCTTTCCATGGATCAGCCGTGTTGCTGTATCCTCTTTTCTCCCAGTGCCCGAGTTCCTGTTCCTCCGTAAACTTAAGCTTCCTCACCCATTTTGCACTTTTGTATGCATACTTTTTAGGCACCACTAAACGTAATGGTCCCCCATGCTCAGGCTTCAAAGGCTTGTCATCCCATCTGTAGGCTAACAGTACATCATCGTCTAGTAAATCTTCAAGGGGCAAGCTCGTGGTATAATCTCCTTCAGCAACAACCGTCACATACCTAGCCTCCTTCAAAGGTTTTTAACCAAATCAGAAATAGTTTTGAAGGCAACTCCTTCCCACTTGTTATCCAACTTGCTCCACCCAGTTACGCAGTGAAAATCGCTTACCCTCACAACTTTTGGAAGCTTCAAAAACTCCTCATAAGTAAACTTCACCGGATTCTCCACCGAGCCTTCAACCACAAAATCCCACGTTTTTGGGTCAAACTTCGGTATGAGGCCTTTATGCAAAACTGGAAATTTCGAGGTAACCTTCTGATTTGGAGGAATTCTCCGCCTTCTCTGGCTCATAAACATCTCAACTCAAACTTTCCTTATCTTACAATTATTCCTTTTCATTTTTCTGCCAAATAGAAACTTGAACGTCGCTTGAATTATGCCTTAGCGTGGAATAGGTCTCGTTTAAGTCAGGTAAACAGAGTAGTTGGTCTTCAGAAAACTTAAAAACGTGTGTTAATCCTTTTTGATTTGGCGCCGAGGTAGCTCAGACTGGGAGAGCACCCGACTCATTAACGCTGTTGTTAGTGAGGGTGAAGCTGAAGACCGGGTTGTCGTGCGTTCAAAACTAGGGAAAGTCACAACTTCTCTAGGGAAAGTCGCGCCCTCGGCACCACAACAATCGTGGTGATTAGAAGTCCAATCCACGGATTAACAACGTTTTTAGTTTTAGCTCCTTCTAAGAACTACTAGGTTTAAACGTTATAACCAGAATCGTCGGGCAGATTTCTTGTGGATGCGCACGCGGTTGTAACCGAACAAGACGTTAATGGCTTTTCTGGCGAATTGGCTGAGTTTCTTGGAAAAGGTTTTTAGAAGCCCTATCAAACTTTAGTTTTTGGCTAGTGAGCGGCCGTAGTCTAGTTTGGTTAGGACATCAGCCTGCCACGCTGACGACCCGGGTTCAAATCCCGGCGGCCGCACCACGAGTTTAGGTTACCTAAAATCCTCGAAACCTATTTAAATTTCTAAAATTGAAGGAAACTAGGATAGTCCTAAAACGTCTGATTTGCGGCCGTGGTCTAGTCTGGTTAGGACACAGTCAATGGTGTAAGCCTTCCAAGCCTGCAATCCCGGGTTCAAATCCCGGCGGCCGCACCAAAACTTTGCTGAAGGGTCGGGCAAGCTAAAGGAAGGCTATGGATTTTTGTATTCTGTATCGATAGCCTTATTAGGATTGTATTCTAGTAGAATACGGTTGTGCGTTGTGCGTGGGATGAAAGTTACCACGATAAGGATTAGGGAAGACATGGTTGCGGAGGTTCAGAAGTTAGCAAGGGAGCTGGGCATGGACAATTCCAGCCTGTTGAGGGAGGCATTATCTGTTGGCTTAAAGGAGTTAAGGACACGTTTGGCTCTGGATGAGTACGCGAAAGGCAGAGCATCTCTTGGTAAGGCTGCTGAAATAGCGGGGATAGGCTACAGAAATTTCTTCGTTGAGGCAAAGAAGAGAGGTATCCAGATCAGATACGGCGAAGAACGCTTTGAAGAGGAACTTGAAGAGCTGGAGCTAAGTAAATAACTAAGGCGAACCTCTTGGGCAAACCAACGGCCGTTTCTAATTCAGGGCCACTCATATGGCTCGGCCGGTATGGCTTACTTTTCCTCCTAAGAAAGCATTTCAGCCTCATCGCTATTCCTACAGCAGTCTACGTTGAGGTTGTGAAAGAAGGACTGAAACACAATTACTTAGACGCCCAAGAGACCAAGAATGCCGTAGATGAAGGATGGATCAACCTTAAAACTGTAGATGAAAGAGACATTGAGACCGTGGCCAGAGCCGAGGAAAAACTGGGCATAAGACTTGGAATGGGCGAAAGACAGGCCATATCTTTGGCGCGGCATCTAAAGGTCAAAATAATCTTAACTGACGATGAAGACGCCGCACATGTCTCCAGGGTCCTGAGACTAAAACCAGGGGCACACTATATATTTTGCTTAAGACCGCTAGAAACAAAATCCTTACAAAGGATCAAATCATAGAAGTGTTGGATAAAATGCTAGAAGACGGTTTCTGGCTTTCACCTCTGATTGTGCAGAGATTTCATAAGGCTCTGGAGAAAGCATAAAATCCGCATTGCTTCTTAGAGAGAGTCGATGACCTAGGTTCGAATCCCGGCGGCCGCACTTCAAAAACATCTCAAAATAGTCAAACTTTTCTCTGCCTTCACCCGTAAAATTTCACTTTCACTGGGAACTGTCTAGTGTTTTTCTGTTTGTTGCGTCGCTGGTCTTTTAAACTCCTTGAGAAAGCAAGAGAAACGGTGAGAGTTTGGAGAGAATCCGCTGCTGGGGTGTATGCAATAAGGCTCTGATACAATGCCATCAGATAATGGAAACGTTCGAGGGCTCAAAGGAAACGTTACAGCATATCCAACGTGTGGAGAAACCCTTGAGAAGGCTAGTGGCCATAACAAATTAGCAGGATGAAATTGAGCACTGTATAACGAACACAACGCCAAGAATCTAAACAAAGATTTGAATCTATGCGGCCGCACCAGATTTCTACGTAGGGTAGAAGCAAAGTAGGAGTCGAAGTTTGTTACTGAGATTTAGGCTAGTCTATTCTGCCTCGCCAATACCATGCACACAAGAGCGCGATAAAATATGCAAACGCCCCCAAAATCATTGCGTAGCTGAAGCCATACGTAATACCTATAACTGTGACTAAAACAGACCCAAGAACTGACATTGCCCCATTTATTCCCCACATCCAGGGAACGCTTTGATTAGAAGAAGAGAGAATGCGTAGTCCCGTAGGGAACGGAATACCCATAAGAAAACCAAGCGGAAATAGTAAGAGAACAGTTACAAGCATTCGGACCGCAGAGTCTTGGGAAAGCCAGATTGCAAACAAAGAAGGTAGGGAGAAAACATAACATGTTACGATGATTATGATCACAGGGCAAGCTAACAAAACGTTTTTGACAAGCTTCCTCTCTGAAGCCCATCCGCTGACAAAACTACCGATTCCACTTGACAAAAGCAACGAGAAAAGTATGACTGACAGAGCCCTTGTGGGATAGCCCAGAAACAGAATGAATTTTTGTATTAAAGCAACTTCTAGCAACATATACCCTAGCCCCAGAGCTGAAAAGAATATTACAAATGAAAAAAGGCCAGAAGCATGCTTAGTCTTCTGTTGTCTTTTGGCGATCCATGGAACGGCAAAAAAGACGAACGCGAGTAGCAAAGTCACGGTGAATAGATTTCGTAAAGTCTCTGGAATAGGCCTCTCCACGCAGAAATAGTACGGGTCGTCGTCGGTTACTGGCTCGGTTCTAGCCGAAAAAACTGCATGGAATTGATCGAGAGAAATCGCGCCGTCAAACAAACTAGCGTAAGGTTGAGTTGTATTGTAGAAGTATGGAAGGTAATAGAGTTGGCAATTTGAACCAAGTTCAAGCGCCTGATCCCTTATTTTCTCCGCTTGGCTTACGTTAAATGGGGTGTTCTTGAAAATAAAAAGTGTACGAAATATTTCTGTTTCAAGTTTCTCTAGTATAATTGCTATATGCTTTCCTGCCTCCGTGATGGTCTCTCCCCTTGCTTGTAAGGCTACCGCCGCCGTTGATACAAGTCTAGGAATTTCCCAATCCCAGCGGATCATTACAAGGACGCCATCCTCAGTTAGGTGGGCAAAGTATTGCTGAAAGGCTTCGATGGTGTAAAGATAATTCTCGGCGAGGGCATAGCCCCCGGCCATAATCGAGGCCCAGGAATCGACAAGTGTAAGAACAATAACGTCGTATTTCTCGTTAGAACGGCTAATGAAACTGCGGCCCTCGTCAACAACTACCTCAACCCCGTCACGGTCATATACGTTTCCAGCGTTTTCGCCGTAATTCTTTGTGGCTTCAATTATGATGGGATTCAGTTCTACGGCAACAACTTTCGAGCTTTCCCCAACTAAACTGATGATTACATCTCTTCCCCCTCCCGAACCGATGATGAGGGCCTTAGGTTCCTCTACAACATAGTAAGGAAGAAAATCGATCGTCTGTTTCAAGTATTGGGCGTCTTCTACGGTCCCATTCCACTCAAGCACTTCGGTTGTCGCGTCTGCGTCGATGAAGATGTGGGCGACATCATTTTCAAATGGGCCCTCAACTACGTCGATTCTGGAGAAAGAGTTCCATTTGGTGAGAACAAGTTTAAGTTCGGGATTTGCTTCAAGAAGTCGAAACATGAGTTTGCTAGGAGCGTTTGAGATGCTTATAGACTGATTTTGGACATTGTTCACAAATATGGACGAGGTTACCATCAGCCCTATGATACTGATGGCAATGAGCCCGCGTTTTCGAGAAGCGATGGAAAAGAACAAGCCGGCAACAGAGGCTGTAACTCCAAGCATGAGGACTGTAGACTCCGCCCCCAACAAAGTGAGAGTCGGTTCCACGCTAATACATCCAAAGCTTGCGCCTGCTAGGTCGCCGAAGTATATCTTGTTGGCCAAGTATGTGAAATGGTCAAAGAGAAGAGCCATACAAACTCCTCCGAAGAAAAAGGGCACAGTTGAAACTATGAGGTAAACGGGTAGGTAATCAGGAGACAAAGGAAATTGTAGGATTCCCCAAACATACGCAGATATGGAAAGAGAGAAAATCAGCGCCACAATTGCTGAAATACGCAAAGCTTCTTGACGAAATCGTTGACCTCGAAAGTGCAGAAACAAACCTCCCAGTCCCCATCCAAATAGCGCAACAGAGATCGCGACAAATGCGTAATGGTACCATATCGTAGTTGAAAAAATTCGTGTTAACGTGATCTCTAACATTAATCCTGAAAAAGAAATCAAGAAAACTCCTATCAGAATCATAACTAGCTGAAAACTATTGTTGAAAAAACCTTCTTTACCTTTCATGTTCCCATCCTCTTTTACAATAGTTTTGCAAACCCCTTAATAATTTTGCACCTCATTCAATTAATTCTACGATGAACAGAATTCTGAACTCGACGATCTATAGTTACGGCTTAAGCCGTTTCTTTGGCAAAAAGATGGTTCGTTCATATTCGTAGATTACCCGTGAAGTCAAGGTCCACGTTTCAAGCATCCCCGGGTCTATGCAGATAACTTCACTCGCTAATTTACTGGTTGTTTCAGAGAAGTGGCCGTGGGGAAACCCCCCTATTATTACCGCTGGTCTTTTATTGTGCAAAAGCTTGGAAACAGTCTCTTTAAGCGTCTTAGGCGAACCTTTTCTACTGAAAGCTACAACGTAATCGGATTTGATTTCACGAAGCAGTTTTGGTAGCGTTTTGCGCTCCAACCTGAGCAGGGTCTGTCCCGTGGACGGAACCCTTCCTGACTCAAACAGTTGCTCTATGAGGCCGATGAACCTGTTGTAGTTTCTGGGCAGTCGAGCTTCAGGGTTAACAGTTATCACGTAATCGTTGATGGTGTGCACGTAAACTTGGAGAAGTCCTTCTTTATTGAGAGGTGAGCCCAAGGCCTCAAGCAAGGCAAAATGAACTATATCTGGCCGCCCCCTCTTCTCGCTTTCCTTAAGGTTTTTCATAGCAAAGTGATGGTAAGATCGGTCGAGAAGAATGAATTGTGGAGGTTTCCCATGCCTTTTCGAGTGGCGCTTGATGGCAGGATGCCTCCATAAACCTCGAGGAACGGGCTCGAGAGCGGACTCAGCTAGTATAAGAATCAGCAAACCTGACCCTTCACTTAGGGAAAAGCCTGTCTCAATAAAAAACTTAATGGAAAGCATGTGAGATAATCTTATTCAAATGGACGCCACAAAGCAGATAGCCTTGCAACGCATCCGCACCCTCTTCCGCCTAGCTAGGGAGGTTATCCACGAGGATCCCAGCCTAGCGCAACGTTACGTGAAGATTGCGAGGAAAATAGCCATGGGAACCAAGCTTCGACTGCCTAGGGAGTATAGGCGCCTAGTTTGTAGACACTGTAAAAGCTTTATTTTGCCCGGTGTGAATTGCCGTGTTCGTATCCAATCGAGAAGGGGACCTCACTTGGTTGTAACCTGTTTGAACTGTGGCAAACACTCGCGTATGCCACTGAAAAGTAGGGAGAAATAAGTGATAACACCTAAGATGAAGCGCCGAATAAAACGTGAGCTGAGCGCTGAGAAGCCAACCATATGGGTTGGGAAGGAAGGAGCAACGCCACGGATAGTAAACGAAATCTCTAGGCAACTAGAGAAAAAAGAAGTCGTGAAGGTGAGGATATTAAAGAGCGCGCTCAAGGATGAGGAAGCCAAAAGCGTTGCGTCAAAAATCGCGGAGCAAACAGATTCAACTTTAATCGAAGTTCGGGGCCACACCCTCCTTCTCTACAAACGCCGGAAAAGAAGGTAAAACCTTTGTAAAAAGTATAGAGTTATTCTCTCGACCACGAAACTAATATAAGACAACTCTTTTCCCTTAGTGAAGGAAAATCAGGAAGAATAAAAATTGCCAACGCCCTACGACGTCCCTGCGTCGATTCTCATCGAGAGGTTAGCTCGCCACCTAAAGGAAGAAGCGGATGCTATAGTTCCACCTCCATGGGCTTCCCTTGTGAAGACAGGCTCTCACGTTCAAAGTCCGCCACAGAACCCAGACTGGTGGTTTACCAGATGCGCCTCGCTCCTACGTAAAATCTACATGAAGGGCCCGATTGGCATAGAGCGCCTTCGCTCAGAATATGGAGGCAGAATCGACCGCGGAGTAAGACCGGAACATGCGAGGAAGAGTGGCGGCGCAATCATCAGGGAGGCTCTACAGCAACTCCAAGTAGCAGGACTTGTTGAACCTTTTAGAAATAGGGGGAGAGTGGTAACCAGCGAAGGGCGGCGACTACTTGATAGGCTGTCAACTGAGATTAAGGGAAATCTAGAGAAAACTATGCCAGAGCTGAAAAAGTATTAGGTGTGCAAAGTGAGCGAGGAAGAAATTGAAGAGCTGCAAAGAAGGAGGCTGCTCGAACTACGGCGGAGACTAGCAGAAGAGCAACAGCGTGTTCAAGTGCAACAGCAGATCGAGATTCAAAAGCAAGCTTTGCTTCGCAAGATACTCACCTCCGACGCTAGAAGCCGTCTCACAAACCTGAGAATGGTTAAGCCTGAATTTGCCCAACAGCTTGAACTGCAACTGATCCAGCTTGCACAGCAGGGGAGAATAAACATTCCAATTACCGATGAACAGTTGAAAGAAATTCTTGTTAAGATACAGTCCGGCCGCCGAGAATTCAAAATCCGGAGAGTTTAAGATGGCTAGAAACAAACCTCCTGCCAAAAAGCGCAGGCTTGCGAAGGCTGGAAAACAGAAGAAACCCGTTCCAACGTGGGTCATTGCGAAAACGGTTGGGAGGGTGAGAACAAGCCCAAAAAGGAGACGTTGGCGAGAAAGAAAAATAAAGGCTTGAGGGAGCGTTGATGGAAGAGAAAGTTGAGATTACCGAGGAAGCTGAGGAGGAAGAGGCAAGAGCTGAGGAAATAGAAGAAGCGGAAGAGGAAGAAGTGCTTGCAGAAGAAGCTGAAGAAAGGCCGGCGGAAGAAGAGAAGGAGGAAGAGACTGGGGAAGAGCCAATTTCAGAAGCTGAGGAAGAGAGAGAAGTAAAAGAAGAGAAAAAACGAGTAGAAGAGGAGGAAATTGTTGAAGAAAAATTTTATACAATACCATTACGCAGGGCATGGATTTCTCCGCGAAAGAAGAGAGCGCCAAGAGCGATGCGCATACTCAAAAGTTTTGTTATGAAGCACATGAAGCTCCGGACAGAAGCTGAAGGAGAGGAAGAAGCTGAGCGATTGGTCGTCAGCAACGAGGTGAATGAAAGAATCTGGAGCAGAGGAATTGAAAAACCGCCGCGAAAAATCAGTGTTCGGGCGGTTAAAGACAAGGAAGGAGTAGTAACGGTTTACCTAGCAGAAGGAGACTGATGCTTGGCATTATCTCTCTTCAATCTTTTCGGTAGCGCCAGCTTAGGGGTTTACTCTCTTGCCACCGATAGAATGGTGATCGTTCCCCCCCAGGTCTCTAAAACTAAAGCGCAAAAACTCGAAGAGGGGTTAAAGACAAAATTGGTTGTCACAACAATCGGCGAATCAGTGCTTATAGGCGCTCTAGTCTGTGCAAACTCGAATGGTATAATCCTTCCGCACTTCACGCAAGTAGAAGAGATAGACGCTATTAAATCAGCTTTAGACATCAACATCACCGTTATGGAGACAAAAAAGACAGCCTATGGAAACCTAATTTTGGCGAACGACTATGGAGCGATTGTCCACCCTGGACTGAGGAAGGAGGACATGGCAAAGATAGGGGACACGTTAGGTGTTGAGGTGGTTCCCGGCGAAATAGCGGGGCTGCCGTATGTTGGGTCCCTTGCCACCGCGACAAACAAAGGGGTGCTGGCTCATCCGTTGCTTAGGGATGAGGAACAAAAGATTTTGAAGGACGTTTTGAAGGTTCATGTGGATGTTGGAACCGTCAACTGCGGAATACCTTATGTTGCCACGGGTCTTATAGGGAATACGTTGGGAGCTGTGGCAGGTTTCATGACTACTGGACCCGAGCTGTTCATAATTGGAAACGCACTTGATTTGGTGAGGGAAAATGAGTGAGGTCAAGGTTTTCCGAGTGATAGGTAAAATTAGGAAACCGAACTTTCAAACAAACTTTCGTAGAGAAGTTCGGGCGTTAAAACCAGAAGAGGCTGTGGAAAGAATATACATGGATTTAGGGAGCAAACACAGAGCCAAACGCTTCCAGATTAGAATTATAAAGGTTGAGGAAGTAAATCCGGAGGAGATTGAAAGCCCTCTGGTGAGGAAACTAACCTTAGGAGAAAAGGAGAGTGTCGAGTGAAGAAGAAACTTTCCGCAGATTGGTTGTTGAACTTAGAGTCTTAGAAGGGACAGCTGAGGCTCTGCAGTCAAGAGTAAATCTTGTAAATGCCGCCCTAACCGAACTTAGAATCGCAAGCATGACTCTGGAAGGATTAGAGAAGGAGAAGAAAAACACACCACTTTTCGTTCCCATAGGAGGAGGCTCCTACATAAAAGCCAAACTGGAAAGTGCGAATAAGGTTATTGTGGGAATGGGAGCCAACGTAGCCGCTGACAGAACAATAAAAGAAGCCAAAGAAAATCTGGGAAACCGCATAGCCGAACTGGAAAAAACAAGAAATACCCTTGGACAACAATTCAATCAAGTCTTAGAAAAAATTCAAGATGACAGAGCTAGACTTGAAGAGATAACGGCGAAACTAAGGGAAGGAGAGACAACGAAAGGTGTTCGAAAAACTAAGGAAAGGACTTAGCGGCGCCATCAACAAAATAGTAACCACGGAACTAAAAGTTGAACAACTCCGCCCCATTTTAGAGGATTTTAAGTTAAACCTAATTGAAAACGATGTGGCGGTGCCGGTTGCTGACCACATTTGTGGAGAGATGGAAAAGCGGCTGGAAGGTATCCAAGTAAAACGACTTGAAGATCGAAAAGAAATCGTGAAAAGAGATCTACACGAAATTTTGCTTGGAATCCTGACTGCCAACGAAAAAATAGGTCTGTTAGAAAATGTTGAAAGAAAGCGAAAAATGAACGAGCCTTATTCGGTCCTTTTCGTGGGAATCAACGGAACAGGAAAAACAACGAGCATAGCCAAGGTTGCTAAGCTTCTCACTGAAAAGGGATACTCCGTTGTCCTAGCCTGCAGCGACACCTACCGCGCCGGGTCCATTGAGCAGTTGGAGGAACACGCAAGAAGACTGGGCGTTCGCATGATAAAACACAAATATGGGGCAGACCCAGCAGCCGTGGCTTACGACGCCATAAGCCACGCTAAAGCTCGCGGAATAAACGCAGTGCTCATTGACACTGCTGGGCGCATCCAAACTGACCGAAACCTCATGAACGAATTGGCGAAGATAAAGAAGGTTATAGACCCAGACCTAACCATTCTCACTGTGGATGCCCTCACAGGAAACGACGCTGTTATGCAGGCTGAGGAGTTTCATAAAAGTGTGGGCATCGATGCAACAATTTTGACGAAGATTGACGCTGACGTGAAGGGGGGAGCAGCCCTAAGCGTAACCTATGTGACTCGCAAGCCCATTGTATTCATTGGAACTGGTCAAACATACAAAGACCTGCAAGACTTTGATCCTGAACGGTTTACGCAGATGATTTTGAAGTAGAAAAGTTGGCCACTTTTCTCCTGTTGCCTATCCTCCGTTTTAGGTTTCTACTTTACCGACCTCTATTTTAGACAATTTAACGATCTGTATTCCCCCTTTGCCAAAGAATATCTGGTTGCTGAACAAGCCTCTAAGGCTAGACTCGACCTTAGAATCGTGTGCAGTTTGGTTTAGCAGAAACAGGACCGTGGTTCTTGTAGAAGCCAGCATTTCAATCGCATACCTCATGAAGCGGTAGGTCCTCTCAAAATCGATGGACAACACTAGATCGGATAGGCTGTCGAAAACCACGTTTATGTTACTCTCTGGATGCGCCTTCAAGGTTTTGTCGAAAACGTCAAGCATCAAAGAAGTATCATTGGCGGGTAGAAGCATCTCGTTTTCGGAAAACTCTGTTGGAACCGAAACCTGTTGCGTCAAACAGAAAAACTTTACGGCTTTATGTTCGCGCAGATATGAATGCATGGCGCTGCCTCTTCTCGTGAATATGATTGTTAGCTCAGCGTTAGCTAAGGCTTCAGTGGCGAAGTCTTTGATAGTCGTCTCGTACTGTGAAGCTGGCTCAAACTCAAAGAGGATCTTTCTGCCAACCATCTGCTGGTGGTCAAGCCTAAGAGTTTTTGAGAAGGCATTTGGCTGAGTTCGTTCAGTTGGTGCAACCAGGTAAACGAAGAACTCTTCAACAAAGGACCTAACTAACTCTTCACTTACTGCTGCGTGTCCAGCGATTATTCTCTCTATTTGTCTTGGCATCAGATAACCGAAAAAGACTATGACAGTTCCGACCAGTATCATTGGTCTGTAGATAGGCATATACTGATATGCAATTGCATCAGTCATCTCTATGGCATAAGCTGTGGTTCCAATGATTATGCCAGTACCTATTATGAGAGATTTTATTTTAATGATCCTGTCTTTGGTGTTCTTGGCAACGCGGAAAAACAGGTAAATCGGATAAACTGCCATAACAGCCATCGATGCAAGCATGGTCTCTACAAGTGGCGGACCGTGTGGCTTCTTATACATGCTTGTGAACGTAAACTCTGTTGTTCCACCAATAACTCCTTCCACAATAGGATCGAAAGCCTAAACAATAAACGTTATAGCAAGGAATGATGCGACTGACATCCAGGTGCCACGCATCTTTTCATCGGGGTTTGTCCAAGCAATTGCAAATATATTCAAGAAGACAAAGCCTAATGCCTCTGACGTAGTCGAAAATCGATAAAAAAGCTTAGTCAAAGGTAAATTATTGACGGAGGTCGCGGCTGCTATTAGGACGCCAAAAACTGCCGCTAATGCCAAGAAGAAAGCGGTGACGGCAAAGGGAAGAGTAGGCATGTACTTAGTTTTACAGTACCTATGGGCAAGCTCAACAGTCGCAATGAAGTAAAGAGTAGCAATTAGCCCAAGAACCAAAGCCATATCTATCACGGATTGTCCACCAGCGCTACCTTCTATTCCATCACCTACATTGTGGTATTCATTTTATGCGCTTATTTAACATGTATGAACTTAGAATCTGAATAAACACATTTTCGCAGAATATAAGACGTCAACTACTGTGCACATTTGAATAGTTTGTCAAGCCGTCTGTTTGTGCAACTAACTAAACTTTTTGCCCAAAAGTTTTAGCAGAATTCCTTTTGCTGAGTATAGCCTGTTTTCGCTTTGGTCGTAGATTATGGAGTTTGGACTCTCTATCACATCAGCGCTTATTTCGTAGCCTCTGTGGATGGGCATGTCATGCATTATCAGAGCCTCGCTGCCCTTTAGCAGTTCTTTGTTAACTTGATAGGGCATCATAAGCTTGATCCTCTTCTCCTTTTCTTCCTTAAACTTTGGATCTAAGAAAAATTCCATGTCCACCCAAGTGTCAGTGTAAACTATGTCACAGTCTTTCACAGCCTCCCTGACATCCATGGTAGTCTTGTATAGCCCGGTTCTTTTGGCTCTTTCAACGAGTTCTTTGTCGAAGGAGGGTTCGTTCACCATGGGCGTAACCGTGGTGATGTTCATTCCCATCTTGGTGCAGCCTTCTATCAGTGAATTGCACACGTTGTTGTGGACTCCAATGTAAACGAGTTTCAGTCCTTTTAGGAAGCCCTTCTTTTCTTT
>LIHK01000015.1 GCA_001399795.1 Candidatus Bathyarchaeota archaeon BA2
GATGTAGCGACCACTATGGCGGCGATAACAAATATTGAAGGCTTGGCGGTGATTATTTTCCAGTAAGATTTTTGCAAGAAAAAGGCGAGGGATGAAATTCTCCTTTTCAGCCATCTTATCATAGCTTTATCTATCCTCGTTTTTCAGTAATTGCTCCGCTACTTCCTTTGCCCAAGAGCCTGTATATGGGTTTTTCGCGATTTCATTTAAGTATTCCTTCCAAGAAACGTCCATCGCCCTTTTCCAGCTGTCATACTTCTGGACAATATTTCTATACGCTTTCTCGTGCAGTTCACAATATTTTTCTAGGGCTTCCCGGTTGCAAATTCTGCATTTCATTTCGTTTCTTTCTCTCCTCCTTTAATGGACAATCGGGATTGAAACACAACCTCCAAGGTCTTCTACCCTTAATTTGCACTCTCACCAGCGGCCAACCGCAGGAACCACAATTCTTTCCCATGGGTTTTGCGGTTCCCTTTTGTGGAAGGGGAAACGATGTGCTGCAAATGCCTTTGAAGTAGTTGGTGCAGCCGATGAAGCGTTTTCTAGTCTTTCGTGAATACAGAATCATCAGTTTACCAGTGCCGCAGTTTGGACAGTTTCCTATGATTCGTTCCTGCATTCGCACTCTTTTGATGGCTTTGCTCAACACTTCACCTATTGGTTCTTCTTTTTCTTTAAGCTGTTCCAGTTGCGGCTTTAGTTGTTGAACAGCTTCCAAGAGTATGTTTTCCCTCTTTTCACTGTTGCTTTGAATCTGTTCCATTTTTTTCTCAAGTTCTCGGGTGAGTTTTACTGAAATGACCCTTGGCGCATAGTTGCTGAGGATGTCGATGATGTCGAACCCTAGATCGGTTACTACGATTCTTTCTTCTGTGATGTATCTTCGATTGTAAAGAGTCCCAATGATGTCTGCTCTTGTAGCTTTTGTTCCAATTCCATATTCGTCCATTTTCTTGAGAAGACTGCTTGGATTATAGCGGGGCGGTGGATTAGTAAACTTATCGTCGCATATAACTCGTTTAAATCGAACAGTTTCACCTTCCTTGATTGGGGGCAACAGCACTTCTTCGGCTTTAACGTATGGTTTGTAAAATTGCATCCATCCTTCTTTCAGGACTTGTCTACCCCTTAGAAAGAAGTTGTGACCGTTTACCTCTAAGCTAACTTTTACGCCTTGCTTAATTGCTGTTTCTCCAAAAACAGCCATGAACCGCTTAACAACCAAGTCCCACACGTTTTTCTCGGGATCACTCAACGTTCTTTCAGGTAGATTGCCCGTCGGGTATACGGCAGGATGCGCGGGGTCTTCTTTCACCCCTTCTCTTGGTTTCAACTCTTCCTTTTCTAGAAGCTTTGAGGCTAATTTTTTGTAGGCTGGTTCTTTACTCAGTGCTTTGAGTATATTTTTGTAGTTAATTACTGGAGGCAGTTTCTGGCTGCTCGTTCTGGGGTATGAAATCAAAGCGTCAAGGTATAGGCGCTGAGCGATGCCCATGGTTCGTCTGGGGGTGTACCTGAATAGACTGTATGCCTCGGTTTGTAATGCACCTATGTCGAAAGGGGTTGGAGGCTTCTGATGAAACTCTCGCATATCAACTTTCTTGATTTCACCCGTTTTATCCGTGCACGCCTTTACAACCGCCTCAGCTTCCGCCCTTTTCTCAATTCTTTTTCTCTCATATTCCACTTCGTACGTAGATTTCTTAATTTCAACTTCCGCTCTTATCTCCCAGTATGGAGTCGGGACAAAACTGCGGATAACTCTCTCTCTTCCAATTAAAAATTTCAGGGTTGGACCTTGAACTCTTCCGGTGCTTAATGTAGCGTATTTTCCGCTCCAGCGACGAGCCGCCGAGGTTAGCGCGCGTGAAAGATTTACGCCGTAGAGCCAGTCCACCTCATGCCTGGTCTTTCCAGCTTCTATAAGGGCAAAATCGAGTTGGGAAAGAGGTCCATCGTAAGCTTTTTCCAGTTCGCTTTTCGTCAGCGTGGAAAACTTCATTCTCTTTGCTACGCCTTCTTTGTTTTCGCAGCCGTACTTTAGTATGCAGTATCCGATGAGACTTCCTTCAATGTCATAGTCACAAGCAGCTATGAAATCTTCGGCATCGTTAGCCAGTTTTGAAATCGTTTCAATCCATGTGCGAATTTGTTTTGCCCCCCTTTCCGCCAAGTGTCGTGGCACCCACTTGAAGTTAAAAACAGGATAATAGTTTCTTCTTCCCCTTTCATGAGCCACAGTGTAGAGGTGTCCGAGGGCTGGAACCACGACGAGTTTTCGGTTTCGATGAGCTAGGAAATAGGGCACGCCGTTTTCCTCAACTTTTTTAGGCTTCCCCTTACTGTCAAGCGCTTGCGCTATTCTTTGGGCAGCATCCGGCTTTTCGGTAATGATTAAAGTGTATTTTTCCATTAATGCATCTTTTCCTTTCTTTCAGACACGCAAGGAAGCTATAAATGATTTGCGACTTCGAATTAAAATATTCTTAGACGCATGACTAAGGTACTGGTCGGAAAATATAAATAGGTTGCAAAGGTTGTATCTTCGGTTTCGTGAAGGCGGTGAGATCGTGCCTCAACAAGTAATTTGTCAAAAATGTGGCTTCATCCTTTATGACGGCTTAGATTTAAAGCCTCCTGACGAAGTTATTCAGAGTCACGATGGAAAATGCCCTAATTGTGGCAAAAAATTGTCTTTTATACCGAAAAACGTTGAAGTTAAGCCTGTTAACGAAACAAGTCGATTAGGCCCCTAGATACAAGTTAGATATAATTGAACTTTGGAGTTATGGCATAGCTATCTATGGTGTCGCGGGTAACTGCAGTCCCAGAAAACATTTATGTGTTTCTAAAGTTGATACTAAACCAGAGATCAATTGTAGGTGAGGAATTTTGCCAGAATGGATTTGTTTGAAGTGTGGACACAAATGGATTGAAGAGGGGGAAGTGGGGCCAAGATATTGCCCAACTTGTGGTAGCCCCACCATATATGTCCCGAAGGTCGTAAAGCCGAGATGGAGGACTTGAACTGGAAAAGAACATGCTTAACATGCCTTTCTAGCAAACTTGCCCGAAGAAGAGAGATAAATAAGATTAACCTTTAAAACATCGGCGGGATGCCCAAATGAAGTTGCACCATGTTGGAATCATCACAAGCGACATAAGATCCGGGATTCAACATCATAAAGCTCTGTTTAACCTTCACCCAATTACTGAGATCGTTGAGGACCCCGTCCAGAAGGTAGCAGTCGTCTTACTCTCAGACCCGGAAGAAGGAGGCGTACCTATCGAACTAATCGCTCCACTAACAGACGACTCACCCATCTCAAACATCCTTAGGGAAAAAACACGCCTCTACCATTTATGCTTCCTAGTAGAGGACATCGAAAAGACGATGAAAAATGCCAGAAGACATGGCTCAATCATTATTTCACGACCAGCTTCCGCCAAGCTTTATAACGGTAAAAGAATTGCTTTCATCTACACCCCTGACAAATACGTCGTGGAATTTTTAGAAAAGTAGCGGTGCTTGATAAGCACATACATTTTTACAACCCAAGGGATTCAGGTGCCTGCAAACTTATCTTGGCTAAAGCATCTGAGAAAGAGGTGGGGAAGAAGTATTTTAATCCAAGCCCTACGCATGTTACGATTCCATGGGACATCTTTTAGCACCCTACTCGAAAACATATTTGAGGTGACGGAACAATATCAGGCAAAATTCACTTTCCCCATAGTAGCATCCGTTGCGCTAAAACACCCGGAGCTGACCCATGAGATTCTCAGATACGGACATGAAATCGCTGTTCACGGCTACAAGCATGTTAAATACACGTATCTCACTGAACATCAACAGGATAATGATATCAAGATGGCCCTAGCCTCCTTTAAAAAGATGGGTATTCCAGTATACGGATTTCGAGCACCTTACAACACCTACACGGAGTATACGCCCAAACTCTTAGAGAAATATGGTTTTCTCTGGGATGGAGGAATCGGATTTAACCCCAAGTACAAAGAGTGCACTTGTCCCTTCACAATTCCAGTGAACGACCACACGTCAAGCTTCACCTGCATTCATCTTAGTGAGTGGTCAGACGACAGAATGATCGAGAAATACGGTTTTCAAAGCCACCAGATTGCAGAAGCCCTAAAACGTGACATCAAAAGGGCTAACGAAAGACATGGCATAGTTATGTTCGACCTTCACCCCATCAGAATAGGACAACCCCAGTACATTGATGGATTAAGACAGGCTTTGATATATGGAACAGAACTGAATGGATGGTTTCCGACAGTCACTAAAGCAGTGAAACATTGGCGCAAACATGGGAACTGGAAACATGGCGCAGCCTTCTGTTGCCTTATAACTGGAGACATCGACAACTTCGCCTTCCTCGACTACCTACAACGCCTTCTTTAAATATTTAGAGAACGAGGTTATACCCATGGGCAAAACAATAGGGCGACTACTTCGAATTCTTGCGTGGCTGTCACCAGCCTACCAGTTCCGCGCCAGCCTCTACCGAAAGTGCGGCATGAAAATAGGCAGAAACGTCTACATTGGTTTTCTAGTCATGATGGACGGGGAGTACCCTGAGTACATCGAAATCGAAGATGAAGCTAGCATCGGTCCAGGCGTAAGCATCATGGTACATTCGGGCGCAAGTCCCCTCCATAGACGACTGAAAATCTACCATCAAGGACCCGAAAAGGTAACAATCAAACGAGGAGCTTGGGTCGCGACTGGCGCAGTTATCCTACCAGGAGTCACAATTGGAGAGGGGGCGATTGTTGCGGCTGGATCAGTTGTGAGCAGAGATGTCCCCCCATATACGATGGTAGCGGGGAACCCAGCGCGGGTCATCCAGAAGCTGGAGATACCAGAAGAGATAGAAAGTTCAGCCTAAATGGCCACATCGAGCTTCCTCAGCACTCTCTTTATGTCACCAACTGTCTTAATCTCTGTGATATCATCATCACTCATCATGACCCCAAATTCCGACTCAATTTCGCTTATAAGCATTAAATGAGCCATAGAATCCCATCCCTTCACATCCTTTCGGGACATTCGGTCATTAATTTTCGTCCTATCAACGAGGAGAACCTTAGCCAAGATTTCCTTCAGTTTTTTCTCATTAGAGCTATTCATCTTTGACTTCCAACCATTCAGGAATCTTTACTGTGGACCGTGTTAAGTCAAGCCCCCACCTAGAGACTTCCCCCTCTTGCTGGAACTTCCTGAATCCATGATCCAAATAGAAGCTTTTGACAGGCGCATTCTTCTGAGTTGGGATATACTCACCAACAATCGTGGAGATGTCCTTCTTTCTTGCGTCCGCCACAATCTTGGCTAAGAACGCCGTCTCAACCTTGCGACCAATAACACGGCAACTCATTAAGAAGGAGTCCAGTATCCAAGTCTGCGGCTCTTTCCTGACTATGGCGACGCCCACAATTCCCTCGTCTCCAAACTTGTCAATGACCTGTAGACTGTAGATGTCGAACTCGTCCCTATTTTCCCTCATCTTTTTAATTTCAACATCGGTGTATCGGCGCGTAGTTAGATTAAACTGGTTCGTCTTGTTTATCAAGCGCGTAATCCTTGGCAAGGTAAAGTCGTCGGCGTGTTTAATCACAATCTTCATCTCCAGAGACCTTAGAAAGTCTTCTAGGGAGACCATTGACTTTTCGAGCTGCTTACGCATTCTCCTCGCGTAGTACATCTCGCCACGCATCTTGTCCTCCTCGGTCAACGCGAGGACGTTAAAATCGTTGAGGCTTTCAAGCGCCTGCCGATACAGAAATGGGGAGGGGGGTATATCCACCACTAAAACCTGAGGTAGCGCCTGCTTGATCTGTTCACGTTCACGAGGGTTATCGTCCACAAAGACCATGCTATCCAAGCCTACATTGATTTCCTCTGCAAGTTCAATCATGTTTTGAACTTTATCCTGCCAGTTTATCCGCATAGCTGCGAAATGTTTCTCTCGCAAAACCATGTATGGGTGCTCTCTAATCACTTTGATAGCGTCTTCATAGTTATTTCTGCTGTTGATAGCTAGAATAATCCCGCGGTTGTAATAACTCAGCAAAAGCCTCTGAAAGTCTACGTACGCGTTTCCAGGCGAGTCCTTGCCCAGCCTGATCCCGTCAAATCCGTCCTCACCGATGATGCCCCCCCAAAGCACATTATCTAGATCTAGGACAATGCATTTCCTTGAAAGATTCTTCAAAGCCTTGATGTATCCCATGTACTCGTCCGCGATCACAGACAGGAAAGATCCGCTGAACACAAAAGAACCCCTGTAATACATCTGAAAGTTTAGGCAACGTGACTTCCCATGCTTACTCGCGACGCCTTCAAGGTCAACCACGTAAACTTGGGTACTCTCCCTATACAAGTCCGTTAATCTCTGATTCAACCCGTAAAAAAAGCTCTTCAGTCCCATATCCACTTTATTATCCAAGATCCCGAAAGGGGTGAAGGATGGAACTATGAAATTATTCACCAAGACAAGGGAATCTGTCCTAGACGTTAGCAGAGACAGGAGCCTCTCAAATTGGTCGATAATTTCAGTTTGATACCGCTCTTTCCCAGAGGACTTTACAAATTCGGAACAGAAATCCTCGCCTAGCAACGACTCCGCCTGCACAGCCAGAATAACCACATCCGGCTTGAAGGCATAAAGTTTGCTACCTTCATCAATAATTTCCTGTTGGTATTGGTTAAACGGTCCAATATATATTTCAGGATATAACCCGACGAGACGGCTTTTAATATCGAGGTACATGCCCAAGGGGTCGATCGTGAAAGAGCTCAACAGAGCTATCTTTATCTTCTTCTCGTCAGGGATGTTAAGCACCTTTAAGTTAAGCCTTTGAATTCTTTTGTAGGCGTTCCAATAGTTTACGTGAGTTGCCTCTTTTCGAACCAAATCTAGTATATCTTTCAACTGTGAACTAACTGATTCGCTGATTCTCTCCTTGGACGCCTCATCAGAATCCATCTGGCAATACCAACTATGGTTTTAACGTAGTGTTCCCTATTAACCTGAATGGAACATTCGCTACGGCGAAAGCGACCGCGTAAGAGGATGATTGGGATAGGCTAACCTTCACTTCGAGGGGCAAATTCATCTCTTGGCTTCCGTTTTTCGTTGCATCTTGGTGGTTCAGATGTAGATTAACATGAGGGACCCCATCCTTGCCTCTTAGAATCTCGATGTCACGAAGTTTAATATCACAAAACCTGTTAACTGCCTTGTAAACCGCTTCTTTTCCGGCAAAGTTCGCAGCGAAATGTGGGGATGGGGTCTTAAAGGATAAACAATACTCAATCTCTCTGGAGGTGAAGACCCTCTCGTAAAAACGCTTGTGACTAGGGTAGTCTAAACGCTTGAACCGAGCGACCTCTACGACATCAACCCCGATATTCCATTCGCCCATAAACTCACCACGGCAAAAGCACGCTAACCCTTCATCCTTTACATTAAAACACACAAAATGTGCAAACTATTTATAGGTTCTGTTGCCGACCCTTTCCAAGACAAAACTTTATCCCCACTTTCTGCCAGACACAACCAATAGACTCGAAAATCTCCTAATAAAAGGAAACTTCGCCATGAGCTCCTCAAAATAAGCAGTCGGACGCATAGCCATGAAGGTTCCCAAGGGGTGCGGAATCCCTGTTGGTAGATAAATCAGGAAGGATGTTGAAAGATCTTTCAAGCCTGACTGTTCAAATAGGACATGCAATTCTTTGTCCGTGAACTCCTTGTGATAGGGCGACGGTGGAAGAGCTTCGACCTTTGCAACTGATGGGGGTCTTTTCGAAATCATAGAAGCAAAAATCAGAAACACGGGTTTAAGTCGACGTAGCGAATACGCTCTCTTGTTGGGCGTACACGTAGAGACGTAGCCTCCTGGTTTACACACCCTTACCTAACCCTGTCTGGGTTAGGTACATGTTCAATGCTGGAGAAACTTATGACCCTATCAAAAAGGTTCGCCGCAAAGGGCATGTTTTCAGCGTCGGCTTGAAACAGAAGAAGCCTTTCCCTCAGTTTTTCCTCTAAAGCCCTTGCTTGTAAAAACTCTAAGGCTCCGTCAGAAATGTCAAGTCCAACAACGTAAACATCCTTCTTCTTCATTAAGGAAAGCGTTGGCAAGCCGCTGCCACAACCAACATCTAATATTAACTGATGATTATCAATGTGTGCGCCTTTAATCACCGCTGAAACCCTAGTTTTATTTAACAAGCTCTTCCTCTGGTAGAAGCCACCATGAGGGTCGATGTCATCTAAGTTCCTCGCCCTTCCCAACATGCCGTACCTTTTCTTCTCCTGAATCTTCCCTTTGTCCCCAATCTCGGGTAGAAACTGAAAGACTCCTCTCACTTTGCCATATTTGGTTCCGCACTTGGAACAGTGAAAATCCATGAGTGGATTCTGGTCGCGAGGACAAATCAGACTGTTTAACACTTTAGAAAAAGCCTTTTCACGGTCAGATAGTACCATAACGCGCCCTGCCTCGAACATGCTTCAGAACCAGATACAAAAACAATCATAGGAGTTACGATAAAGTTCTGATAAAAGATTTTCGGGTTCCGCCATTCCATCACAATCCTGTTGTATTTTGTGAAAAACGTTCCCCGAAGAATTTTACACTTATTCTATCACCGTAAGAAATAAAAGGGTTCCTTGACTTGTGACATAAGAAGGCCTTTAGAATGGACGTCAGAAAGCTCTTTCGTAGGCTAAAGGTCATTGAGGCTTTAAAGAGGCTTGGGGCCATCCGCTTCAGAGTACCTCATTCCTCACTCCTGCATATTTCTCTACTTCTCATCATACTTTTCATTGCCTTCATGGTTAGGTTGCTTCCCATTCGTTGGGGCTTCCACCTTTCAGAGTTTGACCCCCATACTCATTATCGCCTAACAAAACATATGGTTGACAATGGATTCTTCGCTTGGGTCTCATGGCACGATCGCATGAGCTGGTACCCTGGTGGATTCTATTATCGTTGGAATTTTCCAGGACTAGCCGCCACAGCCGCGTTTTTCTACATTATAGCAAGAACGTTAGGTTTGTCTCCCGCCCCAATGTTTACCTCTAACCCCCTTACCACCGATCCAGTCTTCAACTTTTGCGTAATATTTCCAGTTATAATGGGGACATTGACATGCTTGGCCATATACTTTTTAGGCAGGGACATTGGCGGCAAAGGGGTGGGTCTTTTTTCAGCCCTATTTCTAGCCCTAAATTCTTCCCACATAGGCCGTACATCCCTTGGATTTTTCGACGATGAAACCGTAGGAATTTTTAGTATCCTCCTGTTCATCCTCTTATTCCTAAGATCAATTGACCCAGAAAGGTCGTTAAGAAACAGTTTAACCTACGCAGTTGCTGCGGGTTTATCTCTCGGCTACCTTTTTGCTTCTTGGGGAGCGGCACGATATCCGCTTGGAGTGACTGTTCTTTTCGTGTTTGTTCTACTTCTGCTACGCAGATACTCATCCCGTTTGCTTCTGTCTTATAGCGCAACATTTGGCATAGGTCTCTTCATTGCAATCAACGTGCCAAAACTAGGCTTTAGGTACCTAACTGAAGCCACAGTCTTAGCCGTATTTGGAGTCTTCCTGCTGTTATGCATCTACGAAATTTCCCGTTATATCAAAACCCTTAAGATGAAAACGGTTTTTGTGCTCTGTTCCTTTGCTGTTCTAGCCGCTTCTTTCTTTGCGCTTTCATTGTATGGATACATCACGTCTCCAGAGGCCAAGTTCATATCCGTCTTGAACCCTGCTGCACGCCTTGGCGCTGGACCTGTACAGCAACTCGTGCAATCTGTAGCAGAACATAGACCTGCTGCTTGGGGATCATTTTATTACGACCTCGGGATAGGAGCCTTTTTCGTACCCGTTGGTTTGTTCTTTGCCGTGCAGAACCCCACAAATCGGAATATTTTCTTGTGTATTTTCGGTCTAACTTCGATATATTTTGCTAGTTCCATGGTGCGGTTAACTTTGCTTATGGCTCCGGCTTTCTGCCTTCTGTGGGCGTTGGCTTTAGTTCGGCTGCTGGGACCCTTCATCACTATCTTGAAGGAAGTTCCAGTAATTCCGAGGCGAAGAATGCGTCTTGAAACTCACGTTGGCAAGGAGTTCAGTGGGGCCTTTATGTTGATGATTTTTCTTTTGTTAACTTTCACTTTCGTTTTGCCTAGCTCGAGTCCGGGGGCAACGTTTCCGAGAGTGCTTGACCATGCGTATTCGCCAACAACCATTGCTGCTGGAAGCCTGCCAATTAAGCCTCCTGAACCAGTCGCTGATTGGATTAATGCCCTATATTGGATGCGAGTTAATCTGTCGTCAACAGACGTGGTGGCCTGTTGGTGGGACTATGGATACTGGATTACGACCATCGCCAACAAAACAACCCTAGCCGATAACGGCACGGTGAACGTGACACAGATAGTGCAAATAGGCTTAATGTTCATGTCAACAGAGTCTGAAGCTATTGAAATCCTTAGAAAATATGACGCAAGCTATGTCGTGGTCTTTACAACCTTCGACAGTAATGGGAATGACGTGGGATGGGCTGACGAAGGCAAGTGGAGATGGATGGCACGTATTGCGGGCTTAAATGAATCAGATTACGGAAGCACTGATCCAAGCACTGGACGCTGGACTTGGAATGCCAAAGGCCAAAACGCGGTTATATACAAATTGATGACGTATGGAAAACAAGAAACGCTTCATGGTGAACGCGCTTCAACTATTCAATTAAAACATTTCGAAAAAGCATATTTCTCTCAAACACCTGGCAATCCAAGATCGTATAGGGGGGTAATACCTCTTGTGTGTGTATACAAAGTAAGTATAGTTAACCATATACCTTACGAAATGTAGGTAATCCTTTCCTCTTCCCCTCTACGCATTTTCTGTGCATACTTCTCCCTTCTCTCCTCGATCTCTTTCATCCGCTCCACAATTCCCTTAGACTTCTCTATCTCCTCGTCTAGCCCACTTAAATCAACCTTAACCCTCAACATTCTTTGTAAAACCTCGAGAACGCTTTTAGCCGCCCTTGGGTCAGGCAAGTAGCCGCGAGTCTCCCCCAAGAGGCAAACCGCATCTATTTTCCTAAATCTAGCCATGCCCAAAAGCAATCCCGCTGTACCAACTATAGGGTTTCCTACAGGACTGGCTATTGCCTTGGCCTGCAATGCTTTGTTTAAAAGTTCAGAGCTAGGTGAGGCCGCAACCACTTTTGGGGTTTCCTCCACTTCTTTTCGGTACCCACCAATAGTGACAACCACTTTTACATTATTTCTTTCGGCAAAATCAAGTATGCAGCTGGCTACATCATATTGTCCCTCAATGGTTTGCGCTTGGCTATCCCCTGTGAAGAGAATAAGGTCATTTTCTCCAGCCTCGTTTTTCCAGAAGTAAAATTCTCCGCGGAGAAGCCTAACGCTTCCTTTTTTGTTCACGAGAACGTAATAGGGGAAGTGGGGAGAATACAAATTCGCAAGTTTTTTGGCTTTCAGTTGCTTGGCGAGGTATCGTGTGGCTATTCTTCCGACCATTCCTAACCCTGGAAGCCCTTCTACTAAAACGGGATTTTTCAGCTCAATTCTCGTTACTTCCTTAATGGTTGTTTTCTCCATTTAACTTGAACCTCTCATTGCTCGCCTGTATTTTGCATATTTGTCCTCGGGAGAGAACTTAGCTGGGTGCGGTACATGGACGTTCCCTCCGCAATAGGGACATTTCTCTTGGTTCAGTGTATATTTTTTGCATCTTTCACATTTTCTAAGCAACCAGACCATCATTTTTCCCTTCTGAAAGCGCCTTGTCCTCCGAATTTTGCTATGTTTTTTAGAGCTGTTTCTGTAGATTTCTTTAGGACGCTTTCCGCCTTTGTGTAATCCTCAGCCGAAACTACGATGCGATATCTTGGCGGTGCAACTACGTAGATATGAACCTTCGTTCCCTGAGGACCTTTGATTTTTTGTGCGCTTAGCAAGGCTTCTTTGATGAGGGATGCTCCGTTCGGCTTTGTGCACTGAAGCTCTAGTATTCCCTTTATCTCCACCAGGGGTATCCGAATTTTTTCTTTTGCAATTTCCTCGAGGGTGACAGCTATGTCCTCGGGTACGCCTATTTTCAATAGAACATCTGCCCCTTCCTTCGCGGTTTTCTCTAGCCCTTCGTATATCTCTCCAAACTCTTTTTTAATTAGGGTTCCTGCTTTCTCATAAACTTCTTCGAGGGGGATGTTTAACTTCTCAGAGGCGTTTCGTAGTAGGCTGTCTGCTTTTCTATCTTTTTTCCAGAACAGAATCTTTTCTCTTTTCTCACGTTTTGTAACCCTTCTAAGTGAGAGGTCAACATGCCTCTTTTCCGCATCAACCCGTAAAACTTTCAGCACAACCTTTTGTCCTTCACGCACAAAATTACGGATATTCCTGACCCACGATGAGGAAACCTCGGATACGTGTAGCAAGCCCTCCTTGCCATACTCATCCAATTCAACGTACGCACCATAATCCGTTATTCTCACAACCGTGGCGATTACGAGATCGCCAACATCTGGCCACTCCGGCTTTCTGAACGCCATTTTTCTCCCACTTATCATTTAATCCAATATGGCTATGATTTCTCCTTTGACTGCTACTTTTCCACCAGTGGGTTCGGCGAGCTTCGCTCCACAAACGTTGCAATGAACCGGGTTTGTGGCGTTGCTGAAAACTATCTGTTCATTTCCACAGTCAGGGCATTTTACTCGGAGGAACTTGCTTCTAGGTTTTGGTATAACTTTTTCCCACTCACTCATTTTCTTTTCTCCTACTCTATGACCAGCTTCTTAAGTCGTACTCCTTTCTTGTGTCTTGTGTACCCGCAGGTTTTGCATTTGAACTTCAGCGTTTGTTTTTTCGTTGTTTTGGCAAACTTTCGCTGAAGAGGATACTTTTGCCCACCATAACCTCTCTTTTCGCGTAACTCGTGTTGCCTTTCGCCTTTGGCTAAAGCTCTCCTTTTCCCAGCCTTGTATAGGGAAACCGTGTGGGGTTGATGCGATTTGCATTTCGGACAGTACGTGATGATTTCTTTTGGTGCTTTCACCGCAATCACTGACTAGTTTGTATAGGACAGCCCGCTTAATTACTATTTATCTGTTTCTGGAGGTTTAGCTCTACAAGAGTTAACATTTCTCGTAACCTGTTGTACATTAAAATCCAAAATTGCTAGAGGTGCGACATGATGAACTTTCCATTCGGTAGCATGCCGTGATTGTTGTTCAGATAAATGTACTTCTTACGCACATCATGCTTTTTGATCGTTTCTATTATCTCTTCGAGTTCACGCTCTGAGTAGACGTACGCATACCACGCTTCTCTTCCATGAAGCCTCAGATAGAGAGCATCATTCATCGAAACTATTTCCCTTGGCAAATCTGGAGCGTCGACGGAACAAAAGGCTGCTCCAACATCTTTACACACACTCTTTTTATCCCACCAAGATGGGTGCCTAAACTCGATAACAGCGGAGTTGCCAAGGTTTAACTCTGAGAAGAAATTTGAAATGCGTGTCATGTTTTCTGAGGTTGCAGTGAGGTTGGGTGGCACTTGAAAAAGCCAAAAGGAAATTTTATCTTCCATTTCTTTAAACAGTGATCCAAACTTCTTCCATGTTTTAACAGCGCTTGGCTTCAGTTTCTGGTAGTGGGTTATTGACCTGTGAACTTTGATGCTAAAGTCGAAGTCGGCCGGACTTTTTATCCATGTTTTAATCCAGCTTCTGACTGGAAAGCGGTAGAAGCTAGTGTTGATTTCAACGGTGTTGAAGCCTTGCCTACAATACCATTGGAAGGGGGTAGGTATGCCCTTATTCCAAAAATAGCTATAGCCTGAAGTGCCTACCCTAATCTCATCCATAGCTACAAGACCGAAAAGTAATATCTACACGAAGAACTAAAGGATTATGTGGAATGAAAAGAAAACACGGTTCAAGTATTTTCCGACGCAACCCTAAAGAGGAGATTATAAACAGGGCAAGGAAGAGGGTTTTTAATCGCAATCCTTTGCTTGCTACCTCGCACCAAGTAGTGTGCAAAGCCTGTGGGTCTACACAGAAAATAACCTATCTCGACTACTTGAAGTCTGGAAGGTTTGAGTTGGGGAAGACGCAGATGATTGAAGTATCCTACGCAGCCCCAACCATATTTGCGCTAAGCCACACAATGGAAAGGATAACGCCATTAATAGTGACAGTTAGGTGTGAAAGGTGTGGAACCGAAATAACATGCAGTCCCGTGAGTGTTGAGTATTTACTGTTCACGGCAACGAAACAGGAAAAGATGAGAAACGCGTATGTCTAGTCACATTTTCTCATTACTAAATGGACTCCGCTAATTCCATCACTTTCCTTTTTATTTCTTCAAAAACTCCCTCGTCAGAGCCGTAGGGAAGATAGATGGGGTCGTCGATGTTCCAGACCGTTATCCTATCTTCCACTTGCGGATATCGCCTTAAGATTTCATTTTTGTGGTTTTGCTTCATGGCTACTATGAGGCTGTATTCCTCCAAGTTTTTCTGGTCTATTCCCTCCGGCGTTCTCTTCAGCTTTTCCAACGCGTTATCCCTCTCTAGAAACTTCTTTGCGTTTGGGGCGATCATTCCAGCCGGTTGCGTTCCCGCCGATTCTACTTCCAAATCCCCCTCTAACTTTTTTCAGAAGAGCTTCTGCTACTGGACTTCTATAGGAGTTGCCGGTGCAGACAAAGAGAATCTTCATTTCAAATTATGCCTACCTTCAGCGTAAACTCACAACCGCATCATTTTGCTTCCACTTCCACAGCTACGCCTTGCTTAACAAGAATTCTAGCGTTTTCAGTGGGCAAAGTTGCTATGTCCTCTGGCTTGAAAGGTCCATACGTCTTCATATCTGATCCGACTATCGCCGGAATCTCTTGGATAAAACGCAATAGCATCCTCTTTGGCTTCTCCTCCTTTTCGATGCGTGACAGACGCCCTTGAAGAACGTCCCTCAAGAAAGATTGATAAGACTCAGCTAAAGGGAAAATTTGTCCGTACAACTTTTCTTCTTCTTCGGTTAAGACTTCTTTAGGCACAGTTTCTCTATCCAAAGCTTTTTTACGAACTTTATCTCGGCGAAATTGAAAAAGTTCTTTAACCATACTCTTGACATTTTTGAGCTCGCGCTTCATGAGTTTAGCCTTTGTTGTCTTCTCATCCAGCATCCGACTTTCTTCTCTTATCTTTTTCACGTAATCAACAAGTTTAGCATAAAAGTTCCTTGGGAGCTTTTGAATTTCCACGCTCTCCTTTTCCTTTTTCCAAGCCTCGTACAGTTCGTCGTACAAGTTTATTCCATCACCTTCGCTGCCCCTTTGCATAGAAGTAGCAACGCTGCTGCTGTGGGTAGTTCAATTTTCTGCCCTTTGTATGGACCGTAGATTTCGTCCCCTAATCTAAATTGAGGAGCCTCTGAAACAAAGACTGTTACCGTGCCTTCCTTAAAAGCAACGGCGCTCTTGAAAGGATCAAGGTACTCTATGCCAGTGATTGGCACCTCAATTTTCTTTAGACCAGTTTTTCCGTGCAGCGTATTAGCGAGCCTTATCAGGCGATGGATGTCTGTGGTAACCACCGTGTCAATTTTTACCGACTGCATCTCTACGCCGTGCTGAGCTATTTTTCTCCAGCTTTCTACGCCTATGCCCTTTACGGTTCCCCAGGGTCCCTTTTCTTTCCAGCTTTCTAGAAGCGTTTCTTTATGCTGGATTATGGTGTCGATAAGTTTCTTCTTTAGCCCTAGTTTTTCCAGTTCTTCTGGAGTGGCTGTGAGGAGGAAGTCGTAGGTTCCTCGAGCGATTCTTCCCATCCACCCTAGATCATATAAATCTGGACCAGCGAGTACTCTTGATCTCTTTTCACCTGTCTCCTCCAAGCCGTGAAATCTGGTTTCCAAACCGATTCCTAGGACATAGTCAACAATTTCCTTTCGAGCCATCGAATCCAACGCTCGAATTTCTTCGCTTTCCACGTGAACGTGGTATCCCCGATGTCCAGAAAAGCCTACCTTTAACTCTTCTGAGGAAAACCCGAAATCCTTAGTTAAGATATCTATTAGCTTCATCGTTTCCGCCTTTACAGACTCCAAACATACTTCGCAAGGCCAAGTTTTTTCATTGAACTTCTGCTCTCCACAGTTGGGGCATCTTTCCGGTGATGTGCCCCTGCCAACGGCACCACAATTACTGCAAACCCACGTGTCGTGAGCCTTTGCGCAAGGGGTTGGAATATGATCAGCATCAATGTCAAAAACCAAGTCTGCTCCTAACCATCCTTTTCCTCTCATCTCCTTTTCGGGACTCTCATAGTATGCACTAGAATAATAAACATCTGAAGGAACAATCGTATTCAAGAAAGACCTGAGATCGTCTGCCCTTCTGAAGCCCTTATGCCTAAGCATAATTCTTTCTTTGAATAAGAGAAAGCCGAACTCACGTTT
>LIHK01000016.1 GCA_001399795.1 Candidatus Bathyarchaeota archaeon BA2
TCAGGCTGGAAAGCGCTCTGTTTCGATCGAGAGACGGGACAGTTAAATTTTGTTCGAGTAACGCATGTAATTAGGCATGAAAACTCAAATCAAGAACTGCACGAAATAACTTTACAATCCGGTAGAAAAGTCAAAGTTACCCCTGACCATAGTGTTTTCATTTTAGACGAGGAAACAGGGACCATAGCGCCGGCTGAGGTTGCGGATTTAAGGAAGGGTGACTACCTGATCATACCTTTATCTGTGCCAACTTTTGAAGCCAAACTCGATTCCATAAATCTGATCAACGAATTTGGTAAGCTACCGCCGAAGTTAACAAATGACGTAGCCGTTTTTATTTATGATAAATTACCTATCGACCAGCGAAAGACCCAGTTAAGAATTCTGAGAGCATTAGCTACGGGAGAGATGAAAAACATAAGACAAATCGCCCGAGATGCTGGACTTAAAGCTCGGTGTGTTTCAAAAAACCTGAGGCTTCTGGAGGATAGAGCTTATGTTAAGATGGCTGTGAAAAAACCTAATTTAAAAATCTATCAAATAACCTCCAAAGGAATTGAGAACATTCCGCTTGAGCAGATATTATCAACTAAGTTAGCACGCAAAAAAGGTAAGCATGGATACTATTATATTTGGCTAAAAGACTTGTTGCCTGACAAAATCGATGGATTCGTCGCATCATCTTGGAAAATAGGACTTTATGGTGTGGGAAAATCTAAGTATAAAGTCAATGCTATCATCCCCTTCACTAATGAGTTGTCCCGTCTTCTGGGTTACTATGTCTCAGAGGGGCATTCAAGGTTCTTTAAAAACAAGGCAGGTGGGACTACTTATACAGTTACTATAACGAATTACGACGATACGATCTTAAAAGATGCCGAAAAATGCGTTATGAAAGCCTTCAATTTGAAGGCAAGGCGATCTAAGCGCGGCGAAAATCTTCTTATTAACTCTAAAATTGTTTATTTACTTTTTATCAATGTACTTAACTTAGGAGACAAAGCTGAAGATAAACAAGTGCCCCACATTATAATCACCGGGACAACTGAAAACAAGAAAGCTTTCCTAGAAGCTTATTACTTAGGAGACGGGACAGCACGCCAAAATGAAATAAAATTAACAAGCAAAAGCCCAACATTGATCAACCAACTCTCCCTTCTTTTGATGCAACTTAACGTAAAGGGAATTTACCTAACCCAAGACAGAGCAGTTCACCGTTTACGGATTCGTGATACCACCCCCTTTGTACATCAGAAAATAAAACGCAAGGGCTACGCATGCATCGTCCCCAACAAATATATCGCAGACATTGCTCGGCGTTTAAGGAAGTTTCCATACGTCTATAAAGATGGAAAAAACATAAGTCGAAACCGAGCAATCGCCCTTTTGCAGGAGTACACAACAAAGTTTGAAAACAGTGAGTACGTTAAAAGATTGATGTCGTTTCTCGAAGGAAACCTCGGTTTAGACAAAATTAAGGAAATGAGAAGGGTTAAATGCTCCTCCAATTACGTTTACGATATATCCGTTGATGGCGCGGAAAACTTCATCGGAGGATACGGCCTCATCTGTTTGCATAATAGCTACGGGGTGTTTGGTGCAGAAGCCTTCGATCTGTACTGTCCTCCTGTGGCTGAGGCTACAGCCGCTATTGGAAGACATGTTATAACAAATACCATAAACAAGGCTCAGGAGTTGGGGATCGACGTCATTTATGGAGACACGGACAGCATTTTCTTAAGGGGGCATTCTCAGGATCAGATAAAGGTTCTGGAGGGCTGGTCTGAGAAGGAGTTGGGAATGGAACTAGACGTGGACAAATCTTACCGCTATTCGGTTTTTAGTTCCAGAAAAAAGAATTATCTCGGAATTTTTCCAGACGGAAGCGTTGATGTTAAAGGAATGACGGGGAAGAAGAGGCATATTCCAGCCTTCATTAAGAAGGCTTTTGACCAGATGGAAGAACGGTTGGGTCAGGTGGAGTCTCCAGGAGAGTTTGAGGAGGCTAAAAGGGAGATTCGGAAAATTATTCGAGACCGTTACATGCGGTTGAAGCAACGTAAGTGGGGAGACAGACCTGACGAGTTGGCGTTTCACGTTGTTCTCGGCAAGGTTCCGGGAGCGTACACAAAGACTACGCCACAGCATGTTAGGGCTGCGCTCATTCTCAAGGATATGGGATACGAGTTGAAGGCTGGGGACCTGATAAGCTTTGTTAAGGTTATGAAGGAGCCTCGTGTGAAGCCTGTCCAGCTGGCTTCTAACAGTGAGATAGATGTGGATAAGTATGTGGCATACCTGCACTCCACCTTTGATCAGGTTCTCGACGCCCTGGGACTGGACTTTGACGAGATTATCGGATTGACAAAACTTGAAAGATTTATGTGACGGCTGACGAGTTGGCGAATTCTGATTTAAGAAGTTCTCGTTTATTAGCAAATTAGCATTTGATTTCTATTCCTTCGTTAACCGGTTTGTAGGGTACACCATACTTCTTAAACAGCCAAACCAACTCTTTGAAGGCTTTATCGTTCACCTCGATTTCCACGATCTCTGACATTTCCTCTATTATCACTGGATGATTCGGATTAGCCTTAGAAAGCATAACAAATTCAATATCCTCTTTAGAGAGGGGAGGAACCGCAACCATCTCCCACAAGGATTTCAGACCTTTAAAATCTCGCGGAGGATACCTCTTTATCCTAATTTTCTTCAACCTTTCTCTCCCCATCTCTTTTAGCATCCAAACTAACCATGATTCTGAAGGTTCATATAAACTCTCATGGTTGTATTTTCTATGTTATCTTTCTAGACTTTCTAAGTGCATGCCTGCGCCGAAGAGCTAACCTTCTGTGAGAACCTTTAATCCACGAGATTTTAAGGGTTCAATGACGCCTGGTCTGCTCAGGATAGTGAGCAAACTGTAGCCGACCACAGCTATGGCTATGAGGCTGCTGATGGTGATGCTGACGATCATAGCCGCCCAGACGGGTAGAAATCTGAGGATGTCAGGTGGTGGAAAGAAGATCCATAAGTATCCACCCACGATGATGCCGATGGGCAGGGCGCCAACTATGCACGCTAGCAACCGTCTTCTCCTAAGCAGCAGAATGATACTTGCAGCAACTAGGTTTGCAACGGAACCAAACACCACATCCACTGGTCCAAGAAAGTAATACGCATTAGTTAGGAAGCAGCCAACAGTCACTCCAGCTACAACGGGCCAACCTAACAACGCTGACAAGGCGATGAGGCAGTCTGCGATACGAAGCTGAACCGGACCATAAACCGTGGGATTGCCAATCGAAATCATTTGAACAACATTTACAACCACGTACAAGCTGGCAAAAGCAGCGAAAAGGCTTAAGTCTCTAGCATCCAGTTTCTTCACCTCCCTACGTCCGGGGGTTTTATATATCGGGACAGCTTAGAAAGATGATACTTCGGACCACTGGAACGTCTTAAGTCAAGGTCGCTAACTCTGAAAAAAGAATAAAGTAATCCGTATATGCTTCTCATTTTCCGACACCGGGGTTTTTATAGCGGAACGGGTCGGAAACCCAC
>LIHK01000018.1 GCA_001399795.1 Candidatus Bathyarchaeota archaeon BA2
TGTTGATGCTGGAAATGACAGTAGTTTAAATCCAACTCAATTGACGTTAATGGCTTGGTTTAAGGCTAACTCACTTCCCAGCGATTATCCAAGAATAATATCAAAAGAAACAAAGACTACTGCCGACCCTTACAGCCTACTAATAAGCAACAAGAGCCCGCACCGCAACAAGGTAGCTATTTGCATCAAAAGTGATGGACAAGAAGAATATGTGTATTCACGTACAAAAATTACTTTGGGAAAATGGTATCATGTAGCAGGAACATTTGATGGGAAAATTATGAACATATATATGAATGGACAATTTGAAAAAAGTAAGAGACATTCATATACAATTCCTTCGTTAACTACATCAGTTTTGATTGGAAATAACCCCAAAAATAATAGACAATTCGATGGCATCATCGACGAAGTTCGCATCTACAACCGAGCCTTAAGCGAGGACGAAATAACCGACATGTATAACAACTATCCATTCGAGTCAAACGGATTACTTGGAAGAACATTAATACGAAAATACGTTAGTCCTGAACCTACTCATGGAGCCTATGGAAACGAAGAAGGCTCTGACTATGACTATGTTCTTGAAGTCGTTAACCAAGTCGCGGATAATTGGCAAGTTAAACTCCAAGCCTACAGCAACTCCAGCATCAGCCGCCTATCTAACACAACAATAAGCATCCGCAACACAACCACCACAAGCAACCAGATAATCGTCAGCAATGGAACCATAACCCAAACAGAAGGACCATTATTCAACTTGCCAGGAGGCATCAACCAAACCCTATACATAAAAATGAGCAACGTCAAGGCAACCACAAACGGCATCTCCTACATCTACGCATACCTAAAGATTCAGAAGCCAAACACCACAACCTACAGCCTCTATGTCATCACTTTCGAAATCACCTAAAGAATGGAAAATGAACAGATTTTTGCGTGCTCTTCACGGAAAGTACATTCATTAATAAGGCGTAGTCCGTGAAGAAAAATATGGCTTAACATGGCTTAACATACTTTGACAGTTTAATAGCCGCATCAAACTAACGCCACTCAAGATTAAAGGATTCATATAAGCCTATCCAAGCCCCTTGTATTGGAGTGGTAGTATGTCGGGAGAAAATTATATCGTTGGGTTAAATGTAGAGATTCGTTAGGCGCGCTAAATTTCTCTAAGGAGTCTAAGCCCTTAGTAGGGCCACTTTCTTCTCAACTTCGGTGAGCCTGACTTTTATTTCGGCTAGATCCTCGATCATAGGGATTCTTTTTTCTATGGAGTCAAGCCTTGTGTGTACGGCGTCGAATCTGGACAGCATCTCGTTCCGTAGGCTTTCTATGCCTTTTTCTAGTCCATTTATTCTGCCCGCTAGCCCGTCAATTCTGCCGTTCAAGGCTTTAACATCACCGCTGATCTCAGATAACCTCGGCAGCAACAGGCGCTCAATCCAAGATGGAATTTTTTCAGCCAAGGTTTCACCACTTAAAATGTCTCTTTTGAATATATAAATTCGTTGATCACTGGGTGGTGTAGGTGGTTCGGTTTTACTTTTAGCGTGCATGACTGACAAAACGTACATGGCGCTTCGCGCCCTTAAAAGAAGCATGAAAAACCTTCAATTCTTCTCCCTTTAGCCAATTCATGGCAAAAATTGTTTTGGTTATAATTTTGTGGGTGTTTAGTCTCCTCTCGATGAGGGGTGAGGATCGAGCATAAGCGCCTTAAGACTCAACAAAACACACATAAGAAACCAATTTTTGTCAGTCATGTGCGCTATGACACAGCCTCTTTTGCCGCAACCGCGAAAGCTGGTGAAATCCTTGGGTTTGGGCTAAGCCTGTTTTTGATGAAGATGAGAAATGCGATATTGGACGCTCTGCGAAACGAAAAGTTGGTGCTAGGGAAGAACGTTTTAGGTTTGTGGGTGGTCGTCATTGCGGAGCCGATTAATGTCGCCACCAGTCTTATATTATCTTTGATTGTCTCCTCAACCGTATCTACCACTTTCTACTCAAGCGAGGCATCTTAAATAAGAATAACTTATTTTAAAATGTGAATGCTATATGAATTCCGCCGGTTCTTTTCTCGCCACATCAACTTTGTCGAAATGTTTATCATAGCTGACTATTGCCTCTGCACCCAACATTTTAGCCGCGTAATATTGTAGAGCGTCATCAAAATCAAGTTTTATTTTATCCATAAGCATTGACGTAGCCATCTCATCCTCTAAACTTGATTCATAAATATTAAGCCCTAATGAATTTTGGAGGTTCCTTAGAAATGTGAGGATTAATTCTGGATTGTTAAGCGCCGCTTCACAAGAATGTATTGTAAATTTTGTGACTACAGCCTCAATGCCGCCTCTGGAAACCTTCTCAAGAAACCTTTCACAGTCATCAGCTTTCCTCTGTCCTAGGAAGAGCTCAAGAAAAATGTTTGTGTCTACTAAGAGCACCTCTAATCGGCCCTTCTCCAAACGTCGTGCTGCAACTCCACTGATGTCAACTCTGACTTAATGCATCCCCTTAGCATCTTCCAGTCAGTTTTACCAGAGATCACAAAACGTCTTAATAGATCTTCAATCGCCGCCTTCACAGCCCCTTTCTTGTAACCGTAAAGTTCCATGGCATGTCTTCGAAACTTTTTGGCTAAAGTTTCTGAAACTTCCGCTTTAATAACTTCGACCATATGTACTTATAGAAAATAAGTTCTTTAAAAGATTTTCGATTCTTTCTCTCCACATAGAACTATTATAGCTGAGGAGTCAAAAAGCCTCATCTTTCCTCTCTGCTCTCCCTTATGGTTTTTCACCATTCATCTTTTCTAACCCTTAATATTATTCCACTTGCCTCCTCAGCTTTTTTGTAAAGTAATTCCTTCATTTTTTCCTCAACTTCCCTTTCAAGGGATTTCCTAATAACTTCAGAAGGCTTTATTCCAAATTCAGCGAGTTTTCACCTTAACTCCACATCTATTTTGGCTGAAACAGTAACAGTCAAACAAACTCTGGAAGAAGCGCTCGAAACGGCGAGAAAAAGAAACGATAATCCATTAATGACCAATCTCACGATATTGCTTGCAGCATTTGAGGTTATAATTGAAAGAGTTTCAACAAAGCCATAAGATATGTTATGTTCATATTTGGAAAGTCGGTATATCTGATAAAGGAAAATAAACCTGAAGCTACTTCTCTGCTTCCACCTATACATGTATCCCTGGGGCAAAAAAGACGTAAAACTAAGCCTCCGCAGCCGCCAAACTTCAAGCACAAAGCCGCAAACAAAGATAAAGATATAGAACAAGCACGCCTTACGCAGTGTATAATTACTTATGCTCTTGTGAAGCTAATGTTTTCTTTGTCGTCTCTATTAGGCACTTCATCGCTGGCATTCTGATTTTAACTGCTTCTGTGTCCAGCTTTCCCTCGTGAAACCCCCCATACATGTAGGTAGTTCGCCCCATTCCAACTATCCAACTATCTATGATGACTCCACCCAACCTTTCTGCAAGCCTTCTGACGACCCTCTCTAACAGGGTAACTGCCCACCTTCCCCTGTCCTCAGCGTCCTTAACCTCTTTAAAGTCGAAGTGCTCTGCAAGGGCTTTGATGCACTCCTTAGCAGACTTGTTTCTCGGATGACTGAACAGCATCGCCCTTTTCCAAATAGCCAGCAGCTTCGCTAAATAAACGCTCGATGAGCTTAAACCTTTCAAGGCTGGCCATAATTCCTCTCATCCTTAATGAAGCAATCTCCGTCTCCATATAAAACTTCCCGCGAGTGTCTCCTAATTTTAGCTTTATCTAGCCCACCGCCGACGCCTGGGGCTACGTATGGAAGCTCCAACTTGAGTTGCGGAAACAAGTTCACTTGAAAATTTCCCTCAGTAATTTCTCGCAATCGTTTAGAATAGATGCGACTGCCTTAATGCTGTCCAGTGCCTTGCCCTTAAAGTACACAGGGGATAAACCACGTTCATAACCATAGGCTGCGTCACCCCTGATCTCAGCTAGGCTTTTGATGGTGGCGCTAATGGTGAAGACATTTTTCCTAAACCATAAGGGTAAGTCATCTCTTTGTGAGAGCTGCCTGAACACCATGCTGACATCATGCTCCTTCGGGTAATCTATCCCTAAAGCCGTGAAAACAGCCTTAGCAGCTGTTTCCACGCACATTTGGCACAGATAGATAACGTTGTCGAAATGACCTTTCTTAAGCTCAACCTCAGCCGGGCTCAGCCATCTTTTAGCCCTTTTCAACATCAGGAACGCCTTTTCCCTCATCAAATTACCAAGTCCTCCCCCGCTTTCAGATCAGGCTTTAAAACCCAATACCATGAGCCGTTTGGAAGCTGAATCCGACGCGAGCCAAGCTCCTCAAGCCTTTTCCTAAGTCTCTCAAGCAGAAGAGTGATGAAGTTATCCTTGTCGTAAAGAATCACTCCTTCAAGAATCATGTCAAGGTAAATTCTGTTAAATTTCTCAGCCTCCTCCCTTGAGAG
>LIHK01000019.1 GCA_001399795.1 Candidatus Bathyarchaeota archaeon BA2
CAAAAAAAGAAACCTCCTCGATTACAGCGCTCTCGTTTTTCCAGGCGGATTTTCCTACGGTGACTACGTGCGGGCTGGAGCTATTTGGGCTAAGGGAACTCTGGCCAAGCTTCGTTATGATTTGAAAAGATTTGTTGAAGATGGAAGGCTGATCTTGGGAATCTGCAATGGTTTTCAGGTTTTAGTTGAAGCCGGCTTGCTGCCAGGATTTGATGGGGGCAGCGAATATCCAGGGGCAGCCTTGGCAACTAACGTTCCGATTGGATATCACTGCAACTGGGTTTACATTAAACATGAAAACTCTGGCAGATGCGTTTTCACCCGAGAAATTCGGAAAGGAAAGGTGTTAAGAATGCCCGTGGCACATGCCGAAGGTAGATTCCTATTTTCAAAGGAAAACGAGGACAACCATTTGAAAAAGCTGTATGAGAACGATCAACTTGTTTTCAGATACTGCGACGAAAACGGCGAGTACGCGGATGGAAGGTATCCGGTGAATCCAAACGGCGCTTTCTACGACATTGCCGGCATCTGCGATTCCTCTGGAACGATTTTCGGCTTGATGCCTCACCCTGAAAGAGCCTATTACGGTTGGCAACTGCCAGATTGGACAAGAGAGGAAAGGATGCCAAGATATGGCGACGGAAAACTTATCTTCGAATCCATGGTTGGGTATTTGAGAAAGAAATTCTAGAGCTTTTACATGTCTTGCAAGGGCACTTGTTTGTCTTACGATAAATTTTTCTTTTTGTCGGACAAATTAGAGAGGCTGTATCTTTTTGGGATAGTATTTAAAGAAAAAGATAGGGGTAGACTACTAAGTAGAGGTAGTTCTACTTCCTTTTTCTGAATATTTTGGCTTTTGAGGGTCCTAATCCAGACCTAGAGGATGGTGCTCCGGCCGGGATTTGAACCCGGGTCGGCGGCTCTCCCCGCCTATAAACTCGAGAGGCCGTCATACTTAACCGGACTATACTACCGGAGCAGCATGACTAAGAGACATTTTCATCTTTAAATTTTTGGTGCTACGATGTTAAAACCGCTTGGTCGAAAAAGAGGGAAAGGGAATTTCCAAAGGGTTTGTTAGTATTCTCCGTATTCTTCTTCGGGCATTTCCCCAGGTGGCGCCTTCGCCTCCTCCTTCGGCTTTGTCGCAGCGATGACATCGTCTATTCTTAAGATCATGGAAGCGGCTTCGGTGGCTGATTTCATCGCCTGCTCCTTCACCCGCAGAGGTTCAATCACTCCGTTTTTGTACATATCAACAATTTTACCCGTGAAAACGTCGACGCCCATTAGGTGCATCTTGGGCTTTTCATGAGTTGATCTCAATCCAACGAGTATGTCGATGGGCTCGAGGCCAGCGTTTTCAGCTAGCGTTTTCGGCACGATTTCCATGGAATCGGCAAAAGCCTCTACAGCTAGTTGCTCTCGGCCTCCAACCTTTGTCGCATAAGGACGAAGCACCTTCGCTATCTCAGCCTCGATGGCGCCTCCGCCAGCAACTATCTTGTTGTATTCAATTACATCTGCAACGACGGATAGAGCATCATTCATGGCTCTCTCCGCCTCATCCACCATTCTTTCAAGACCAGCACGAATAAGAACAGCCACGGAGCGTGGGTCCTTGCATTTCTCCACAAAAACCATTTTGTCTTCGCCGACTTTGCGTTCTTCCACAAGTCCCGCCTGTCCTAAGTCCGTACTTTTTAAGTCGTCTAGGTTTGTGATGACTTTTCCTCCGGTAGCCCTAGCCAGCTTTTCCATGTCGGATTGTTTAACCCTGCGGGCGGCTATGATTCCCGCCTTAGCCAAGAAGTGTTGAGTCATGTCGTCTATACCCTTCTGACAAAAGAGCACATTGGCGCCTGAGGCTTTGATTTTTTCAACCATCTCCTTGAGCATCCGAGTTTCTTTATCTAGAAAGGCCTGAATTTGCGTTGGGTCTCTTATCCTGATTTCGGCGTTAAACTCGGTTTTCTCGACCTCTAATGGACAGTCAAGCAAGGCTATTTTTGCGTTTTCGATTCGTTTCGGCATCCCTGGGTGTACAACTTCTTTGTCAACAATTATGCCTTTGACAAGCTCGGTGTCGAGGAGACTTTTCCCCTCTTTCTTTACAATTTGAATGTTATCTATGTCTGCTACTCTTCTCTCGCCCCTCTGTTCAACTATTTGTTTCACGGCGTCTATGGCAATCTCAGCGAAGTGGTCTCGTGCAGCACCCACTGCTTTGCTAGCCATAGATGTCATGGCAACCTTCTTCAAGGTTTCACAATCTTCAAGGTCGACTGTGATTCCTAACTTGTCAAGGGTCTCTACCGCCTTTTGAACAGCCTTTCTATACCCTCCCACAATAACCGTTGGATGAATATTCTGATCCAGCAACTCTTCGGCTTTTTGCAGCAGCTCTCCAGCCAGCATTACCGCGGTTGTGGTTCCGTCGCCAACAATGTCATCTTGTGTTTTTGCAACTTCCACAATCATCTTTGCAGCTGGATGTTCAACATCGATTTCATCTAGGATGGCTGCGCCGTCGTTGGTTATGGTGATGTCGCCGAGGCTGTCAATTAGCATTTTGTCCATGCCGCGAGGACCCAGAGTTGTCCTCAACACCTCGGCAATGATTCGAGCAGCCATGATGTTGTTTCGTTGAGCGTCTCTACCTCGCCTGCGCGCGGTTCCTTCTTTGAGGATGAGAACTGGTTGTCCCGCTTGCGTGGTTAAATAGGCCATACAAATCCTCCTATAATTGAAAGGTTCAATCTATCTACAGCATTTTTCATCAATGATATAAGTTTTTTCACTTAGCAAGAGGTTTGCGGTTTGATTTCTGAAAAACAAGGGGAAAGATGTGTTTTTATTTTCCCATGACTATTCTCGTTGCCTCTTCGATGTCTTTGGCTTTCACAGTTTTTCTTCCGGTATGTAAAGCCAGCCGAATGGCTTCTTTCGCAATTTTGATGCCAACGTCTTCAAGCTCCTTTGCCAACGCCTTGGTAGCGGCCTCGCTTACCCTATTTGCCCCCGCCTTCTTACATATCCTATGCATAGGAGCTACAGCCAACTCAGAATCTACCATATAACCGCCTCGCAGCCTCTTTTTTTCTTTAAGCCACTATTTAAGACTTTCCAGGGTAAAATAAACCCCTAATTGCCCACTTTCCTGTTCGAATCCCCTTTGTGTTTATGGACGGGACGCGTAGCCTGTGAATTGATTGCAGTACATGCCAAGACGAATGCTGAAACTTTTAAAATATGTGCCAAAGTGAGAACTCTTACGCATGTCAATTGTCAGCAGAAAGGTTTTTAGTGTTAGATAATTCTGTCATGTGTTAATGTAGAAAAGGGGTATGTATGAAATTCGTTGATGCTCACATTCACCTCTCAGACCCTGAATATAATCAGAATATTGGCAAAATTGTAGAGGACGCAAAACGGTCAAACGTTGTCGCCTTGGTTTCCAATTCCATGAATCTCCAGACCAGCCTCCTCAGCCTTCAACTGGCTGAAGAATACCCGGGTCTTGTTTATGTTGCTTTAGGTGTTCATCCATGGAATGTTAAAAGCCTGTCACCAAACGAAACGCAAGATGTCATCAGCCAAATTTTTCAACAAAAAGAAAAACTAGTTGCTGTGGGGGAAATCGGCTTAGATTTTCGATACGCAAGAAGCGGGGAGCTTCGGGATTTGCAGTTACAAGTTTTTCACGAAATGCTTCGCACTGCTGAGAAAATATCTTTGCCAGTTATCATTCACTCAAGAGAAACTGCTCCTGAAATTATGAGCCTCCTCTCATCTTACGGTTTGGAGAAAGTTCTTTTCCACTGGTTTAGCAGCAAGTTCATAGGGTTGTTGCCCCAGATCGTAGACCGTGGATATTACATCACTGAGGGGCCACCCACAATATACTCAAATGGAATCAGAGAGATTGTTAGGCATATACCTTTGGCAAACCTACTAACAGAGACAGACGGGCCTGTCCGTTTTGGAGGTCCATTTAAAGGCGAGATGACCAAGCCTTCATTCATTCCCCTCGTCGTTAAGGCTATAGCCCAGATAAAAGATATGAAAGAGACCGAGGTGGCTGACCAAATTCTTAAGAACTTCGCCAACTTTTTTGGGGTGAAGAGCGTAAGTGATAAAAGGCATGAAGAAACGACAATTGGTGTTTAAGGCAAAGGAGAATTGCTTGGCAATGGAGGGCATGCAAGGGTTTGGGTAAGGTGCGAACCGAGTTGGTGAAGAGGATAGCCCGAGAATTGGTGGAACGGTTTCCAGACAAATTCACGACAGATTTTGAAGCAAACAAAAAACTTGTAGAATCTCTTACCAACATTCCATCAACAAAGCTTAGGAACAGAGTAGCTGGCTACACAACCCGGTTGGTAACCCCAACACAAGGTGCTGAAGCCTCAGAATCAGAAAACACAGAATAAACATACTAATAAAACGTACATGACGCTTCACGCCCTTAAAAGAAGCATGAAAAGCTTTTCATGGCAACAAATGTTAGTAGGTCCGTTTTGACCTTTTCCGGCATAGTTTCAGTTTGAGCTCATCGAAACATGCGCACCCATCAGGTCAAGGGCAGCATTTTCATTTGGCTAACAAAATCGTATCTGTTTCTTCCTTCGAGTTCTAGCCCGCTGGTTAAGCCATAACTGGAGTATATGTATTCTAGAATTATCTTTTCAATAACGTAAGCTTCTGATCTTAAGGTTTCTTCGAGTCCTTTTGCGAAAATCTATTTTTTCGACAATTTCGTCTTGCCTAAGTGAATAGCTTTTCTCTAGGTACTTGTATATAAGGTCTGCTTGGCGATGTCCAACCACTTCGCCTTCAACCACGACCACTTCCTTTACGGCGTAGCACCAACATTCCACTCTCATTTTCCATCACCCAAAGAACAGAAAAAGATTCGACTTTATTTGGTAAGTTCTTTGTATGCTTGTCTAATGGCTTCCTGCTGGATTAAAGGGTAACAATCAATATGTTCAAGCATAACTCTAAGAGTCTTTAACCACTGGTGTTTTGCTTGTGGTAAATCTCCATGTTTTAGACTTAGCCATTCTGCTAAGCTAATTTTTGCACTCATTAACATTGCATCTACTTGAGAAAGCTGGAAGACAAGAGGGGAAAGGCTCTTGAGCGGCATCCCAGCATCTAGACCATCCTTCTAGATTTCGCCGACCTTGCTAACAAGGTTTAGGGGGAATAGACGGAAGGGAAATTAGGTAGGCGTTTGAACATGCCATGCTAACCTTCAACCAAAAATTTGCTGGAGCGTAGGCTACCCTACCTCCAGCGTTGGGTGTAAAAAAATGGAAATAATTAAATAAAACAAAAACTAAAACATTAGTGGGTGGTCGAAATGAATAAAAGAATTGTTTTATTCGGAACAGTAATACTTATAATAGGATTACTGATCCTCTCTTTTCGGAGGCAGCCTTATTTTAGTACAGATTTTGAAGAGTGAAAATTTGTAGTAACATTACTCGTTTCCGTTATTGATTCCCTAGTAGGAGCAATCGTTTCCTTTATCGGTTTTGTAGTCATCATCATAGGAATATTAAGTGTTGAAAAATCTAAGAGACAAGCAAAGTCTTGAGGAATATTTATGAAGGTTGACTAACTGTAGCGATTGCTACAACTTTTCCCTTTTTTCTGTTTTTAGTGAAACGATTCATGGAGACTTCAATAAACCAAAAATTGCGGTTTTGAGGCGCTTTGTTCTGCGACTTTCTAATGGCATTGAAGTTGTTCTAAAGAATGTCAGGGTTGTCAAGGGCTTTCATCGGCATGTTGTCAGACTTGAGGGAAATCCAGTGACGGTCATACGAGTTCCAAAGATTCAACTGTTGAACTCTTTCAGAAACCATTTTTCGCGCATTTTCTATTTTCTGAGGTTTTCTGTAGCCTTTTTGATTTCGTCAATTGATGTTGCGTCTTCTATGGTGGAGTAGTCTCCAAGTGGTTGCCCAGTTACAACAGCCTTTATCAGTCTTCTCATTATTTTG
>LIHK01000025.1 GCA_001399795.1 Candidatus Bathyarchaeota archaeon BA2
GGTTCATTTTTTCACCTCTTAAAATTCATCACAATTCAAGTTTTCTCGATGGAAGAATATTTAACGATTATTGTTTTTCTCGAATATATTTCCATATTAAACCATTAATAGTTAAAAAATAGGAATAAATTCTGTATATTTTTGATTGTTTGATAATTTCTTCGTATTTTTCGAAAGTTTAATGTTAAAGTTATTTTAAGGAACGGATGAATCGTTGGTACATATAAACAAAATAGATGAAGGAAAAAATTGTGAGAAACACCTCGAAGGTTAGTATTAGTTGGTTTGTTTCCGTGGCTAAGAAGTAGCCTTTTAGGGCTATGTCTCTGAAGACCAGTATCTCGAGGAATATGGCGCTGCTTAGGCAGCCGAGACCCAAACTGTGGAAGAGCAGGCGCCAGCCAAGATTTATTCTCTTCAACTTTCGTCAGTAATTGCTAAGCCTTAGCATTAATTATACATTATGAATTCTTTGTACAGAATAGATTTAAGGATTCCAAACGTTATTTTCTGTTAATTATTTTGAACCAAAATCAGTATTTCTTTTATTTCTGAAAAACCCTACGTCCAATCAAAGCAGTTTTTAACGGCGTTTGCGACGATAAAAATAGAAAAGTAAGACGAAGGACAAGAGATAGATGAGCCACCTTCATGGAATGACTTGGTAGAGAAAAATGCAATACTGCCACGGCTTCGGTTATCCATCGAGTCAAATAAGCGAGGGGAGAGAATGAAACGAACGATAGTTATGAAGGTGAATACGAGAGAGCCAGAAATAGACAAAATTCGGGTTGCAGCAGACTTGATTAGAAAAGGAAGCATCGTTGCTTTTCCCACGGAAACGGTTTATGGTCTCGGCGCAGATGCCCTAAATCCCAACGCAGTAATAAAGGTGTTTAAAGCAAAAAAGCGACCTCCGGACAACCCCATAATTGTTCACATAGCCAACAAAGAGGATGTGTATACACTGGCGAGAAACGTTCCAGAAACTGCGGAAAAGCTGATGGCCCAATTTTGGCCTGGACCCTTAACCCTTGTTCTGAAACGGTCAAAGCTTGTGCCAGACATAACGGTTGTGGGCTTAGACACTATAGCCATCAGAATGCCCAGCAACAAGGTTGCGCTTGCTTTGATTAGGGAATCAATGACTCCGATTTCAGCTCCCAGCGCAAATCTTGCTGGGAAACCCAGTCCCACAACGGCTGAGCATGTCATAAACGACCTTGCGGGAAGGATCGATGCCATACTGGATGCTGGACCCACCAAAATCGGTGTGGAATCAACAGTTATCGACATGACGGTTCCTATACCCCAGATTTTGAGGCCTGGAGGAACACCCTACGAGAAACTGAAAAGCGTTTTGGGCGAGGTTGAACTGCATCCCATAGCGGTTGCTGATCGGCGAGTGCGTGTGATTCGGGCGCGTTCGCCTGGAATGAAGCATAGGCATTATGCACCAGACGCTGAAATGGTTGTGGTTGAAGGGAAATTTAACAAGGTTGTGAGAAAGGTTCAGGAACTCGCCAACTTGTACATGGCAGAAGGGAAGAGAGTTGGCATATTGGCAACGGATGAAAGCCTGTCTAATTATAGTTCTGACATTGTTAAGTCTCTTGGAACCGGAAAAAATCTAACAATTATTGCTAAAAACCTCTTCAGGCTTCTAAGGGAATTTGACAAGGAAAAAGCAGATGTGATAATTGCAGAGGGAATAAGTCCGGAAGGTCTAGGACTCGCCGTTATGAATAGACTTAGAAGAGCAGCAAACTTCAACATAATAAGGTGCTAAGCTATAGGAGGCTTTAAAGCTTCCACCACTATTTTCTCGGACTCTGGATCAAGCTTTTCATCTAAATACAGCATCCTATGCAGCGCCAAAGCCAACTCGTCAAGAGCACTAATTAGCCTCTTGTATGACTCATATTTTTCAAATCCAGTCCCACGAACCTCAGCAATTAGGCTTCTCAACTCTTTGTATACCTCCGCCGTTCTTACAGCCACTTTAGTCATCTAAATCCCTAGAACATGTTAATGATACGAATAAATATAGTTTTACTGACTTTGATAATTCCTTCACACTTCCGGAAAACTTAGAAGAACGCTAAACTAATCACGTCCAACGCCATATTTTTCTTCCGTAGAAAACCTCTGGCAACGTGAGAAAAACAGACATTAAGATGGGGAAGAACAAATAACGTGAAGAAGCGTTAAAGGTCAGAAGTGGCTGAGCGTTTACTCCCAGCGCCATATCTTCCTTCTCATGAAAAGTTCGGGCAGCACGAAGAGACCCCAACTCGCTACAGCCAATACGTAAATCAAGTCTGTGAGCGTCAGTGGAACTAGACCGAACATTTTTGCTGTGGTCGGTATGCAACATATTCCAAGCGTCGCTGTGATTGAGATGATTTCTGCGACGACGAAGAACTTGTTCTTGAAACTGTCACGTCCCATTCTCCAAACACTGCGAGTCTCAGAACGGCAGTTCCAAACGACAAACAATTCAAAAAAGGCTGCTTGCACAAATGCGGTTGTTCTTGCTTTAGCGAGGGTCTCTTGTGTGCCGAAGCCATGTGCAGGCCAAACATAGTACTCTAAAGAGAAGACGAGTATGGTTCCTATAGCTTGTAGCAAGAAGGAGACGATAATGAACGCTCCCATTCCGTGTAAGATGCCTTCGTGTGGTTTCCGCGGTTGCCTTGTCATTACATCCTCGTCTGGGGGGTCTGTTGCCAAAGACACTGCTGGTGCGCCGTCTGTGACCAAGTTTATCCACAATATCATTGATGGAAGCAACGGCAATGGAAATAGTTGTGACCCAAATATTCCGCCCAGTATAGCAAATGTTCCTATGACAAGCAATTCGTCGAAGTTGCAGGAGATGAGGAATCTCGCGTATTTACGGATGTTGTCGTAACTTACTCTACCCTGTTCCACAGCCTTGACTATCGTGGCGAAATTGTCATCTGTTAGGACCAAGTCTGAGGCTTCTCTTGTCACATCTGTTCCAGAGATTCCCATCGCCACTCCGATGTCGGCGCTTTTCACTGCTGGAGCATCGTTAACGCCGTCTCCTGTCATGGCTACAATCTCGCCCTTCGCCTTCAACGCCTTGACAATGCGTAGCTTATGTTCTGGAGAAACTCTAGCGTAAACCGCCACATTTTCAACAATTTTACCGAATTCTTCGTCGCTCATTTTGTCAAATTCGGTTCCTGTAAGGACCAGGCTGCCTTCTTTCAATATTCCAATTTCTTTAGCTACCGCCATTGCTGTTAGTTTGTGGTCTCCGGTTATCATTATCGTTTTTATTCCAGCTTTCTGACATGTTTGGTTTGCTTTTATCGCTTCCTCTCTCGGAGGATCAATCATTCCCTGTAAACCCACGAAAATCAAACCGTCTTCTACAGTTTTTTCATCAAATTCACTCAGCGTTTCAGGCAATTTTCTGTATGCCATCGCAAGTACACGTAGGGCCTCGCTAGCAAATTTTTCGTTGATTTCTAGAATTTTCTTTCTCTTCACTTTTGTCAGTTTCTTTTCTTCGCCCTTTTCAAGAATAAAGCTGCATCTTTCAAGTACTATTTCAGGAGCGCCTTTCATGTAAGCAACGTGTTCTCCCTCTGGCGTAGAATGTACCGTTGTCATGCGTTTTCTTTCAGAAGTGAACGGGACCTCACCAATGCGTGGATAACTTTTTTCCAGCTCTTCCTTTTCGAATCCTGCTTTAACTGCCGTAACGATCAAAGCTCCTTCTGTAGGGTCGCCAATTATGGCCCAAGAGCCTTTTTCATTCTTGTTCAGTTGCGCATTGTTGCACAGAGCGCCTATTCTCAGCAGCAGCAATAGGTCTTGATCGTTCTGAGGATCGATGAGGCTGTTGTTTTGATGAAACTCGCCCTTCGGCTCGTATCCAACCCCGGTGACTTCAACAACTTTGTGGTTTACGTGTATTCGTCGAACGGTCATCTCACCCTTCGTCAGGGTTCCAGTCTTGTCTGAGCATATGACTGTGGTAGCGCCTAGGCTTTCTGCCGAAGATAATCTCCTAATAATGGCGTTTCTTTTAGCAAATTCACGTGCGCCTAAGGCGAGAGTAATGGTTACTACCGCGGGTAGTCCTTCGGGAACAGCTGAAATGGCCAAGGCTATAGACGACATGAACGCTTGAATAAATCTCTCCAACTCTAAGAAACCCCGTGTCGCAACCTTAAAGGCTTCGAGAGCAAAAATGATGACGCAGACGGCAACAACAACCTTTGCTATTTTCTTTGCAAAACTGTCAAGCTTCCTCTTAAGAGGAGTTTCCTCTTCTTCAGCAGTCTGCACTAGCTCGGCAATTTTACCAAACTCTGTGTTCATGCCTGTGGATACTACAACAGCTTTTCCTCTACCGTAAATTGTGTGTGTTGCCATTAAGAGCATGTTTTTTCTATCGGCTGCGGGCGTTTCAGGTTTGAGGGTGGCCAAATTCTTTTCGACAGGGGTGGATTCGCCCGTTAGAATGGCCTCGTCTGTTTTTAACTCAACGGATTCTATGATTCGTGCATCAGCCGTAACAGTGTCTCCCGACTCCACAAGTAACAGGTCGCCAGGCACAACTTCCCTTGCAAATATCATAGTCTCCTTGCCGTCTCGTAGAACACGTGCTTTGGGTGCAGCCAGTTTTTTCAAGGCTTCAATGGCTTTTTCTGCCCGATATTCCTGGATGAAACCCGCGACGGCCACCAGTAGTACAATTATTCCTATGGTTATTGCGTCTGCGTATGTTTCAAGGAACCCTCTCTCTGGTTTGTGCATTAATTCGTAGTAGCCTATTATGACCGAGAACACCGTGGCTGCGATTAGTAATAAAATGAAGATGTCTTTGAACTCTTCGAGAAACATGTGTAGGGCTGTTCTTCGCTTCCTTTCCTTTAACTCGTTGTATCCGTATTCGGCGAGTCGGCGTTTAGCCTCTTCCTCACTCAAGCCTTTCTCGCTGGCTTTTAAGGTTTCCATGACTTCCTCCGTTTTCATAGAATGCCATTGTGGGCTCACGTCAACCGCCTGCTTTACCAACCGTATAGTTTCGCATTTAGCATTTTAAGGCAATCCCGCTCCTAAAAGCGTTTCTTTCAACTAAGGACTTGTTTTCTCCCCAGCCGCCAAAAGTGTAGTAAAGGTTCCAAAAGTTTGAGTTGCTAAAGACGTAAAATAACTTTATGAATTAGATGCTGCTAACAACTCGGGCGAAAAACTTGAATATACCGACGGCGCCCAATAAGTCTACACACTGGTGCGATTAAAATGGACTTGTTAATAATTGCGCCGATTGCTAGTTCAGCCTCAATCGCCTCCGCGTTTTACCTTTATCGTTACGTTAACAGACATGATGCCGGCTCTCCAAAGATGAGGGAAATCGCTGATGCAATAAGGGTAGGAGCCAACGCTTATTTAAAGAGGCAAAATATGGCTTTGGCCTTGTTCGTTGTTGTTATGGCAATAATACTTGGAGTCGCCCTTGTCAGTCATCACCTAGCAATAGCGTACATTCTTGGATCGCTTTGCACCACCTTAGCAGCATACTTTGGGATGAATGCTGCTGTTAGGGCGAATGCGAGGACCGCAAACAGTGCTAAAAAGGGATTAGATAAAGCTCTTCCAGTGGCGTATTTTGGTGGAGCTGTTATGGGGCTGTCCATCGTTGGGATGGCTGTGTTGGGAACAAGCATACTCTATTACATTTATAGCCATATTTATCCGGACCCGAAAATGGCGCTAAACACAGTTTTAGGTTTTAGTTTTGGCGCAAGTGCACTTGCACTTTTCGCAAAAGCTGGCGGAGGTATTTACACAAAAACGGCTGACATAGGCGCCGACCTTGTAGGTAAGGTTGAGCTGGGCATTCCTGAGGATGATCCGAGGAACCCAGCCGTCATAGCAGATAACGTGGGCGATAATGTTGGCGATGTGGCTGGGATGGGCGCTGACTTGACAGACTCTTACATTGCTGGCATGATAGCAGCCATGTTACTTGGTGCAGCAATATACCATGAAGCAAAATACATTATTCTACCCTTATTGGTTAAAGCGTTAGGAATAGTTGCGTCTATTTTTGGAATATTGTTTGTGAGGGTAGGAATTAGGGGGAATCCGGGCGCTGCACTTAACAGAGCAACTTTCGCAACATGCATAATATTTACGATTCTGCTGTTTCTGACGGTCAATTTCTTAAACCTAGGAGAACGTGGACTCGGCATATTTTTCGCAACAGTAGCAGGATTAATCGCCGGAGTAATCATGGGAATAACAACGGACTTTTTTACATCTATAGATAGAACTCCTGTTTTTAAGACAGCTGAATCCGCGAAAACCGGTGCCGCAATAAACATTTTGTCTGGTTTTTCGTACGGCATACTGAGCATAATTCCGCCCATTATTGGTATTGTCATAGCGATCTTGGCTTCATGGAACATATCCTTAATGTTTAATGTTAATCCCTTCTACGGAATTGCTATGGCTGCAGTTGGCATGTTGGCTACATTGGGAACAGTGATTGCTGCAGACGCTTACGGTCCAATAGCGGATAATGCAAAGGGAATTGCAGAGCAATCTGGTTTGGGTGAAGAAGTTATTGAAGCGGTAGATAGACTGGATGCCGCGGGTAATACCACGAAAGCCATATCGAAAGGCTTTGCCATCGGCGCCGCCGCTTTGCAAGTCATTGCGTTGTTCTTTGCATACGCAACGGAAGTTGGGATTCCCCAAATGGTGATAAACCTCATGGATCCGAAAGTTTTGGCTGGCGTGTTTATCGGCGCAATGATGCCGCCTGTGTTCTCTGCACTGTTAATTCTGGCTGTGGGAAAAAATGCTCACAGAATGGTTGAAGAAGTGAGAAGGCAATTTAGGGAAATTCCAGGCTTAATGGAAGGCAAATCAAAACCCGACTACGCAAAGTGTGTAGACATCGCAACAAAAGGAGCCTTGAGGGAGCTTATCCCCTCAGGCATTTTGGCTATCGCGGTTCCGTTGGCAGTAGGTTTTACTTTGGGCAAAGAAGCGCTTGCTGGATTCCTCGGTGGAAGCATAGTTACAGGAATAATTTTCGCTTTACTGATGGCTAATGCTGGTGGGACATGGGACAACGCTAAGAAATACATCGAGGAAGGAAAATTTGGAGGTAAAGGTTCCGACGCTCATAAGGCAGCAGTGATCGGCGATACGGTAGGAGATCCTTTTAAAGACACGGCCGGGCCTTCATTGAATACGATGATAACAGTTATGGCGCTTGCTGCCACCGTGTTTGCACCTTTATTTCTGTAACTAGCCTCGAACCATCTCGCCACGACTAAACGACTTACTTAAAATTCAATCTTCAGTCGAGAACAGAAAGTAGGTATCCTCCCTCGGGTCCCACAACCTCCAGCTCGCCAGTAACCGGGTTTGGCTTAAGACCTAGAGTTTCAAGAGCATAAGCTCCTAATATGGGCGTGGGCACGTCTAACTCCGCCACGAAGACTGGACCCCTTCTGCCCCTTGCCTCAACCTCAGCTAGATAAAGCTTTGCTTTAACCTTCCTTTTCTCAGCAAGCGTTAACTCAACCTGGAAAGGCGTCTCATGAAGCCCTATCTCAAAAATGGTCTTAGAATCCATCACCACATAAGCAGACCCTGTATCCACTAAGGTTCTGACACTCCTCGAAACCTTGCCTTTAACAACTAAATCCACATACGTGTAGCCCACCTTAACCACCGGCTTCAACCTTAAAATGTAGTAACGCAGCTTATATTTTTAGCGTAGTAATGACGATCAGACAACTTCTTTACCCTTGAAGTTCCAAACTTCAGTCGAAAACTTGTTTCTACGAAGTTTTTCAGCCAGTTTCCGCTCGTAACTCGTTAATTCTCTTTCCACAAGCCGTATTTTGAGTGCTTTTTGAAATCCTCTAACCAAAGCTTGATACACCTCTTCTATAGTCATCTGTGATTCAAGTTCTTGCTTGGCAGACGTCAATTTTTTCTTTGATACTTCCAATACGTCCAGCAAGGTTTTGGCCCACGGAACCTTGAGAAAGGTAAACATTTTCTCATGGTCTAAGTCCACTAGAAATGTTCCATGTTGAAGCAGTACGCCTCTCCTGTGGGACTGAGCGCTTCCGGAGATTTTCCTTCCCCTTATCGTTATGTTAGGGCACTGTTTTGGGTCTGTGGGGTTAAATTCTGCGTTGGTTCCAAGAATTTTAACAGCTTCGATGAGCCCGCCACATATAGCCTTGTAGGCATAAATCATGTCCATGTCTGCACATCCCAGATCCTTTCCGTCAACGACCACGCTGTAGGTTATTTCCCCATCATAGTCGTGGTACACGGCGCCCCCACCCGTGATTCTTCTCACGATGTCTATGCCTTGTTTTCTACAGTTTTCCACATGGACCTCATTGAGAAGGTTTTGGAAACGTCCGATGGACACAGCTGAGGGTTTCCACCTGTAAAAGCGGAGGGTGTTGGGCACCTTCCCCGCGATTCTAGCAGTTAAAATGGCCTCGTCAATGGCCATGTCTGTGAAAGCGTCTCCAGTTTCTAGTTTGAGAAGCCTCCAAACGCCCATTTTATTGTCCACTAGTATAGGTGTTAATACGACCGTTTATACCATCTTTTGTTCTATTTATACCTCACTTACGCTTACGGAAAATTTTGTTGCAATCCAACTCTGTAATATACTCAAAGCCGCTTCCATAAGCTCACGGGCTTCCTTAAACGTTTTTGCAACCCTAATGTGGAATTCGTCGCTTTCAAAGTTGACTAGTTGCGTGTAGAGAAGAGTGTTGTTGATGTTCTCGTGGCCTAGCAGTTTCTTGAAGTTAAGAGGCAGCTTCTCTTTCAAACAGCAAGTAATGGTTGACATTGCCCGTCTCGTATTGCGAACAAGCGTAGGTGTGGAGACGCCAACCCCTCTTTTGCATGTCCCCAATTGTTTTACCGATATCCCTGTGGACGCCAACTTGCACACATATCCATTCTTTCAACCTAACCTCACCTTCTGTAGCACTTTAGATAGTTCCCTCATTAATGGTTTGCATGAGCGCGCATTATTCGAAAAATACTTCTTGAAAAAATCTGTTAGTTTTCTGATTGTTTAAATATCAGATCTGCTGAATAACGTAACTAGAGGCAAGAAAATCATGGGTTCGAAGGCACCTAAGGGCGAACTCGCCGCAAGAAAACTGGTTGAAAAAAGGAAAAAGTTCAGGTGGAGCGACGTCTACTACAAACGTCGAATGCTTAGACTAGATGTTAAATCCGACCCATTGCAGGGCGCACCCATGGCCCGTGGAATCGTTCTGGAGAAAGTTGGAGTTGAAAGCAAGCAACCAAACAGCGCCATAAGGAAGTGCCTCAGCCCAGATACCAAAATTCTCCTTTCTGATGGTTCCTTTCTCACGCTCAATGATCTTAAGGATCGCTGGAGTGAGAGTGAGGTCTCTTCATTTAATGTTGAATCTAAACGTTTAGAAACCTCAAGTGTTTGCGATTATTTTGGTCTAACCCCTTCTGAAGTGGAACAAATCGGCGTTTACGAGCTTACAACGCTAGAAACCGGTAGGAAACTTGTTGGAAGCTGTGATCATCCGGTATACACCTCTAGGGGGATAGTTGAATTTAGACATTTAAAAACAGGAGACAAAGTGATCGTACTTCCATCTGAGCCTGTAAGGAAAGACGAAAGGGACGGTGAAATACTTTCTGAAAAAGAAATTCTCGGCAATGCGCCTCTAAAGGCGAAAACCTCCGGAATAATTTCTGAATTGGGGCGAAGAAACCTACTTCCCCTAAAATATGATAATCCCCGGTTAGTACATATCGTTCGCCTTTTTGGTCACGTATTTGGTGACGGCACCTTAAGCTATGGGAAAGCAGGAACTGGTTTTGGCGGAAAATTTATCGCAACAGGTAATCCTGAAGACCTTAAAGATATAGTTTCAGATATAAAGCAACTTGGCTTTCATGCCTCACCTTTACATGAGAAAGAAAGCACAAGCATCATCACTACAACGAGGGGAAAGAAAAGAATCATATCCGGAAAATACCATGCTACATCCTGCTCATCCATTGTCCTATTCACTCTTCTTAAAGCGCTAGGCGCTCCAGTAGGTGATAAAGCCAAGTTAAGTTATACAATCCCAGACTGGATCAAAAGAGCGCCCTTATGGGTGAAAAAAGAATTTCTTGCCACTTTCTTTGGTAGTGAGCTTGATCGTCCCAGAATAAAGAAAAATGGCACAACCTTCTGCACTCCTTGTTTCAGCCTAAGTAAAACACCGAATAAACTGCGAGATAGACTAAACTTCGTAGATGACCTCAAAGGGGTCCTTTCAGAGTTTGGAATAGCCGTATCTAGCGTAAAAACCGAGTGGTCCATTAAAAGGAAGACAGGAGAGAAAACTATAAAGATATACGTCTACATCGCATCCAACGTGCAGAACTTACTAAATCTATACGGTAAGATAGGCTACAGATATCAGAAATATAGAGAACGCTTAGCGAGGTATGCCTATCAATACTTACTGACCAGGCAAAACCAAATCCGAAAAGCGATACAAGCCTACAATATCACAAAAACCTTAAGGAAAAAAAGGCAAACAATTCGGCAGATAACCAAAACCTTACATGAAAAAGGTTATACCTTCATCGAAAAGCACAACGTAAATTATTGGGTCTCCGTGCCGATAAAGAACAAACAAAAACTAGCCACAACAACAAAAAGGATGAAATTCAAAGACTGGATACAGAAGCAAACAGAAAATCTCCCCCCAACGGGACTGGTGTGGGAAACGATCCAAACGATTCAAAGGACGAACCATAAAGATCTCAGAGACATAACAACACAGAGCAATAACCATAACTTCTTTGCAAACGGCATACTAACCAAAAATTGCGTTAGGACTCAGCTTATAAAAAATGGCAGGGTTATAACAGCCTTTCTTCCAGGAGACGGCGCCCTCAACGTGGTTGACGAACACGATGAAGTGATAGTGGAAGGAATCGGTGGTTCCCGCGGTAGAAGCATGGGCGACATCCCTGGAGTCCGATGGAAGGTTATCACGGTCAACGGGGTTTCGCTCAAGGAACTGGTTCTCGGCAAGAAAGAGAAACCCATGCGCTAACATTTAACATTTAGGCTTCTGCACAGAAACCTGAATACATGAAATCAAACTTAATTAACGTTATGGCTAGACCTATTTAAACTGTATGTATCTATTGTTTCCAATCAAGGTTTCTCCATCACTACAGCCTTTTTCCATTTTTTGATTTCGATTTTTTTGCATTAAAGCATATGTGGATGGATGTTTACAGATTATGGTTACGTACGTGGGTCTAGAAGCCGTGCTTACGATTTTTGCGGGTATTTTTTAGAATATTATCTTCATGAAAAAAGGGTTAAAGAACGTCTTTTCAAAGCCTTATACGATGAAATCCAACTTAACATCTATGTTGCTGAAAGAACACTGAAGTCTATCAAAATACGAGAAGGATTATCAAATCATGTTATAAAACCTGGGACCTGGGGAAGCACAAATTCCAGCTTATGAAAAAGAAATACAGCTACGTCCCTTTTTACACGCTTTCTTATCAAAATATTCGTAGTTCAGGTTACTTTGGTCATCCTAAATAAGGATTTACGAGTTAAACTTGAAAAGACGTTTGACAAGATTTATGCATACAACCGTGACGGGGGTTACAAGCGTTGGCATCCAGATCAAGTTTGATTAATGAATTGAAGTATTTGGAGAACAACTTCCAAAGCAATTGGACTAACATACCATCAGTAAGGAGAGCCCCCTTTTCAATTTATTTGCCATGAAAAGCTTTTCATGCTTCTTTTAAGGGCGCGAAGCACATGTTTAGGTTATTTATTGTATAATGTGAAAAATTAATTTTATTAGAAGAGAACTACCTAATAAAAGAGGATGCGAATGGTAAGCAAGGTTCTCAAGAAGATGGAGGTTCTTCGAGGATTTATCCAGATTCCGGCAGAAAGCGAGTCTGAATTGATTGGGAATACTCCCTTACCATGTTTTACTATGTTAAATAGTAATCCTGCGAGACTTGACAAATATGGGAGACTTTGGTCTCCGTATCTGAAAAATAGGTTTTCGATCGGCACTGTTGTGGAACTTAACAAGACTGAAAATGGGTATCACGTTGCGCCAAGTGAGAGCAAACAAGAAGGCTCTATCTCTGAAATGAGACAACAAAAGGAAGTTATGCTAGTTAGCCCCAGCTTAGAAAGCCAAACAACTGTATATTGGAAAGTGCTCGAAGGAGATTGTCTCGAATATCTTAATGAAGGCTCTGTTAAGAATGTCCACCTTACTTTTTTTGACCCGCCTTATAGACAAAGAAAGTATTACAGATTCTTTGATGACGCTCAGCCCGCTTGGAGATATTGGGGTTGGTTGAAGGAAAATTTACATAAAGTGTATGATGCTACAGTAGATGGTGGAGCCATTTATTTCATGCAAAGAGAAAAGAATGCCGAACAAGTGTCAAAGGTGCTTAGAAGGACAGGCTGGAAATTCCAAAACCTTATTGCTTGGAAAAAGAAAACATCTGCTGTCCCGTGCAATTCCAGATTTTCTAAGCAATATCAAATTATTGCTTATGCTACTAAAGGTGATAAACCACGAGTCTTTAACAAATTACGTGTAGACTTACCGCCTCTTCCCGAACATAAATATGAAAGAGAAAATGGAGTTTACCTCACAGATGTATGGGATGATATTAGGGAGTTAACTTCTGGATATTTCGCTGGGGATGAAGCGATAAGAGACAGTAAGGGAAACAGAGTTCATACACAACAAAGTCCTGTAGCGTTGCTTCTAAGAATAATTCTGTCATCTACTTTACCAGGAGATACGGTTCTTGATCCTCTTGCCGGAACAGGAACCACTTTAGTAGTTGCATACCAGCTAGAGAGAAATTCTATAGGAATAGAAATAGACCCCAATTATGTTGAAATCATTAGGAGACGGTTAGGCTTCCCAAGACCCTCAGACGATGTCTCTCGATACTACGACTATTATAGGTTTACGCCGAACTTAAGAGAAATTTGGAAACCCAAAAGGGTTATCACCGAGCAAAGGAGGCTTCTTTGACGTCTTTAACTGATGCAACTACTCTTTTTGTTAGAGTGGTAAACAATCTGAAGAAAGGTACAATCAACTTTCATTCCCCTTTAGAAGAGTTTGTAATAAGAAAATGTGGAGAAGATTTGGCTTATATCGATAATCGTAAAGACGCTAAAAACATATATGGTTTTGATTTGTGGGGTAACCTGAGCATAGATCGGCTTAAAAAGCAAGGGATAAAAAAGACACTACTGTACTCACAATCGCAGCAGTTTCCTGACTTTCTATTTAAAGTGAAGAAACAAGCAGAAGGCTATATCGGCGGTAGCTTAATGGAATTAAAGGATTCGAAAGGTGGAAATATTGCTTCTTTTAACTCAACGATTCCTACCGAATATAAAAGCCTCGAAGAGATAGATATAATTAACGGCAATAATTTAGTTTCAAAAATTGCTAGAGTTCTCGATGGTAAACTCGCTCAGAATGAAAGTTATTTCAAGTTTGAAAGAAGGTGTTTTTATCTTATAAGGACACATAAAGAAAGCAAAAAGGTGAAAGTTTCTATAGTTGACGGTTCTTTTTTTGAGACAGTTCCTAAAGAACACCTATTTTATCAGACGTTCTTATACATTCTCCGAGCACATTTAGAAAAGAAGAAAATAAAAATTTCCCAGCAAACATTGAAAGAAGTTGAGAAAGCCCTTTCATGTGTTACTGACCAAACCATAATAGCGAGCTCCAAAATTTTAGAGAAGGCTTCTGTGAGACCTAGACTAAGGATTATGGCTGAAGTGCATCCGGAGGGGAACCCCATAGTAAATTTTATCCTAAGATTACCGAAGGTAGCTTCAACCTTATCCTTCAATCATCACCCGAAGTAAAGGAACTCGAAAAGGAAATATCTGCTGATATTCCGGAGATTGAGGTTTTTCCTATCTTTCATAAAAGAAATGGAGAGCACATAGTTTTTCAATATAGAAGGGGAACACGTTTGACTCAATTTTTGTAACGCCTTGTAGGCAATGTGCTTTAGCCTTCACTTAAGTCTTATGTCTTTTTATGTGCCGATGCATTTATTATTGTCATGTTAGCTACTGTCCTTTCTCATTAATCCCAATATTCGAAGGCAAATCGAGATCAAACCGCTCAGCAATTTCAGTAATAAACATCCACAACATCAATGGCTAAACCAACAGTCTTCGCCAAAACGATACATCGTCCATGCGTACAAACTTTTATAATTTTTCTGCCACTTCACAACAGTTGAAATAGACGACTTTAGGGGAAGACTCTGTTTTGCAGGATGAGGTGTAATGAAGACAATTCTTCAAAACGCTGTGCAGAAGACTTCCCTCACATTTCTGCATGAGCCTTGCCCGGATGACTTTAGATGTTAGCTTTATTGTCTTCTTCTTACCACGTTCACTAGGCTTAAGATTCAGCTATCAACTCTTTCGCCGTCATACCGGTAAAGTCCATGTAGGCTCTAAAAGCCGATAGATATGATGCTCTCGTCCCTTTCTTGTTTTTCAACCAACGGCTCAAATGCGGATCTTTTCGCCAATCCACGTTCAAATTCGGTTTCTTCAAATCATACCTCACGCCAGCCATGGATAACACCATTTAATATAAACGTTATTTTAATACTGAACAATGCTTAAATATGGGCCCCCTAACCCAGAAGTTTGTCAAGGTGACGTATCTGAGCAAGGAAGAGGAAATCAGACTATTCGAAAAGTGGAGCTTTAGCGGGGTAGAAGTAAAGGACCCAGGACTCAAGCGCTACATATCCCTCAAACCAGTTTACGTTCCCCACACCCTGGGAAGACACGAGCATAAGAGATTTCGCAAGGCAGAGGTCAACATCGTAGAGAGACTCATAAACAACCTTATGCGGCCTGGTAGTAGCGCCGGGAAAAAAGTCAGAGCCATCAACGTTGTGAAAAACGCCTTCGAAATCGTCCAACTCCGCACGGGAGAGAACCCCATAGCAATCCTTGTTAGAGGAGTTGAAAACTCTGCTCCTTGCGAGGACACCACTAGGATCAGTTATGGAGGCGTAGCTTATCACATGGCCGTGGACATTTCGCCTTTAAGAAGGGTTGATTTAGCTCTCCGTTTTCTTTCAGAAGGAGCGAGGAAGGCATCCTTCGGAAACCCTCGATCCCTAGAAGAATGCCTTGCCGAGGAGCTTATTTTAGCGGCTAACAATGATGTGAAAAGCTACGCAGTGCAAAAACGCAATGAAATGGAAAGAATAGCTCAATCGTCTCGCTAAACAGTCACTTCAGGCACATTCGAAGTTTTAGGAAGTATAGGAAAAATGAAAAACATGATAGTACCCCAAATCCTCCTTCAAAAGATTAAAATAACTGAAACAACTGTCTTCTCTACGAATTCCACCACAACCAGAGGAATACGTTCAAATAAAATATGGAGGAGAAAAAATGAGTAAAACAGAAAAACCCCACTTAAACTTAGTAATTATCGGACATGTAGACCACGGAAAATCCACAACCATAGGCCACATGTTCTACCTTACAGGAACCATTGACAAAAGAACTGCCGATAAATACGAAGAAGAAGCCAAGAAGATGGGAAAAGAAACCTTCAAATTCGCTTGGGTCCTCGACAAATTAAAAGAGGAGCGAGAAAGAGGCCTAACCATCGACGTTGCCTACCTAAAAATTGAAACACCAAAATACTTTTTCACCATCATCGACGCGCCTGGGCACAGAGACTTCGTCAAAAACATGGTCACAGGAGCTAGCCAAGCAGACGCCGCTGTCCTCTTCGTTTCAGCTAAAAGAGGAGAATTCGAAGCAGGTATAGGAGCGGGCGGACAAACTAGGGAACATGCTTTTCTAGCTTACACTCTGGGAGTGAACCAGATGGTAGTTGCCATCAACAAAATGGATGACGTATCAGTCAACTGGAGCCAAGAGAGATACGAGGAAATAAAAAACGAGATTTCCCGCATGCTTAAGATGGTTGGGTACAATGTTGATAAGATACCTTTTGTACCCACCTCTGGATGGACCGGCGACAACCTCACTAAACGAAGTGAAAAGATGCCGTGGTATAAGGGTCCACCTCTCTTCGAGGCTATAGACGTCTTCGAGGTGCCACCAAAACCCATCGAAAAACCCCTGCGCCTTCCGGTTCAAGACGTTTACACCATCACTGGAGTTGGAACAGTGCCTGTTGGAAGAGTTGAAACAGGTGTGCTAAAAGAAGGTGAAAACATCGTCTTCATGCCATCAAACGTTCAAGGAGAAGTTAAATCCATTGAAACTCATCACGTTAGAATTCCGAAGGCCTTGCCCGGCGACAACATTGGATTTAACATTAGAGGCATTGCCAGAAAAGACCTTCGACGGGGAGATGTGGGCGGTCATCTTGACAACCCGCCAACCGTTGCCAAAGAGTTCACTGGACAAATAATTGTAATCTATCACCCAACAGCCATAGCCGCCGGATACAGTCCAGTGTTGCATGCTCACACAGGCCAAGTTTCATGTAGATTCACAGAGTTAATTGCGAAACTGGATCCGCGAACCGGACAGACCATCGAACAAAAACCCGCGTTTCTGAAGACTGGAGACGGTGCAATCGTTCGCTTTGAACCCGTAAGCCCCATTTCTATTGAAGCCTACAGCGACTTTCCTGAACTTGGACGATTTGCAGTGCGGGATATGGGAACAACTATTGCTGCTGGAGTTGTCAAGGAAATTACGAAGAAGGGGTAGACAAGGCGCTTAGCGCTTAGGATAAACCTTCTCCATTTCTCCCTCTTTTTATTTGATTACGGGAAAATAATTGTGAACAGGCTTTTGTTTAGAAGCATAAGGATTCCTTGAGCAATACATATCAGTCCAAGGGCGATTGCCACAGGCTTAAAAGCCAAAATCGACCCAATCAACCTTAACACGTCTTCTACAAACTTGAAGATCACATACACGAACAAAGCTGGAATAAGAAAAATTACTACGTAAATCCATTTCGACGAAATACCGTAAACCGTCTCTGGCAAAGGATATAAAAAGAAGACGAAACCAGCACACAACCCACCTACCACCAAACCTACCAAAGCCGCCCAAGGAATGTCCTTCAAGGGTTTCAAAAACAAAGCTATACCCGTAACAATCAACAGGTATTGAGTGCCAGTATCCCAAGCCTGCACCAACCAAACAACCACCGCCGTCACCAACAAAAGAACCCCCACAAAAAACCCAAAAAGCGACACAACCTTCACCAACCAACTCGCAGGCTCTCCCACAACCGGCGCCATCCCAGCAAATTTTTCCAGCAACCATGAAGCTGAAACAATACCACCTAAGATTAAAATGTAAGGAGTATAATCAACTAACAATGTAAGCTCCAATTTTCGCCCACAACCTTGAGTAGGCGCTTCTATTGAATTTTAATTTTACCCTCATCCTCCATCTGCTATGAAACCAGCATAGGAAAAGATTTTTGTGTAGGAGCCGCTATATCTTTGCCTCTTATGTCTAAAAGTTGTAGGAGGCGATTATGAAATGGCGATCAAAAAAATTGCGGTTCTCGGTGCTGGTTTGATGGGGCATGGAATAACGCAAGTAGCGGCTACTGTTGGTTTCGAAGTGAACATGAGGGACATAGAAGAAAGCTTTCTCAGCAGCGGTATGGAAAAAATAAAATGGAGCATAGGCAAATTCGTGGAGAAAGGTAGAATATCAGAGGAAGATTCCAAGAAAGCTCTGGGGCGAATTAAGACAACAACCTCACTCAAAGAAGCTACAAAGGATGTGGATTTCGTAATAGAAGCTATTCCCGAAAATCTAAAACTAAAGCAGCAAGTGTTTAAGGAAATTGACGGATATGCACCTTCGCATGCGATTTTAGCCACGAACACCAGCGCTTTGCCAATAACCGAAATCGCTGCTGCTACCAATAGGCCTGAAAAAGTTGTCGGCATGCACTTCTTCAGCCCTCCGCAAATGATGCGCTTATGCGAAGTGACCAGAGGTAATAAAACAAGCGATGAAACGCTAAACACTACCGTTGAACTTGGGAAGAAGTTTGGAAAAGAAACCATCGTCTGCAACAAAGACATTGTAGGTTTCGTAGCCAACAGGATAATGGTCCCAGCAGGAAACATCATTTGTTGGATGGTGTATAAAGGAGAGTACACAGTCGAAGAAGTGGATGCTGCATCAATACACAAAGCTGCAATGCCTATGGGAACGTTTGGGCTTATGGACTTCGTGGGTATAGATGTCGGAGGCAGCGTATCGAAATTCATGGAAGAGAGATGGCCTGGATACGAGATGTGTCCGCTCATAAAAGAGAAAATTGAGAAAGGAGAACTAGGAGTAAAAACAGGAAAAGGCTTCTACACGTATCCTGAGAAAAAATGGATACCACTTGACCTGCCTTTGGAAAAAGCCGAGAAATTTGACCCCCTGACTGGGGCTTACGTAGCGATTAATACTGCGGCGGATTTGCTGAGGGAAGACGTGGCCACTAAAGAGAACATCGACAAAGCAATAAAGCTAGGCTTCAATATACCGATAGGCATGCTAGAATTGGCAGATAGTATTGGCATAGATGTCGTGGTTTCGAAGCTGAAGGAAATCGAGAAGAAGTATGGACCATTCTACAAGCCTAGTCCACTGCTGGAGGAAATGGTGAAGAAGGGCGAGTTGGGAACCAAGACTAAGAAGGGCTTCTACGAATACTGATTGAAGAAGACCATCAACCCCCTTTCTTATTTATGGCCGAGGGACAATCCGCTTATTAATGAAAATCGCTCCGCGTGCGTGAGTTCAAATCTCTCCCACGACTTTAGAAAGAACCCTAGAATCTATTTGGAAACTAGTATTTTTCTGAAAACCGCAACTGCGGCGGAGATAGACCGCTGTAGATAGAGCCCCATAGTTTTTTTAAATACCATCAACATAGAAACAGCGAGGTGCGGTACATACTTCCCTTTTTGGAGGGACGTGGCAACTTAAGACCATTTTTGACTAGTCAAAATGGCTATACCCCACCAACAAGAAACCTGAAGAAAGCTTAAAACTCTAAAACGTTCATTTTTTAACAGCGCACTACGAGACCATTTTTCATTCTAGAAAGCCTTAAGTTGCCACGTCCTTGGAGAAGGGTTGCAAGAATGCTTCAGGTAAAGATTTTAAGATGGAGCGGGCTAGATTCGTTTGTAGGTTGCCGGGATGGCAGAGTGGATAATGCGCAGGCCTTGAGAAGCGCAAGAAAGCCTGTGGTCCTGTTGGACCACATGGGTTCGAATCCCATTCCCGGCGCCAAAATTAAGGCTTATTTTAAGCTTATTTCGGTTTAAAAGGTTTAATTGAGGAGTTGCAGGTAGGGATCTTCAAGAAAACAGTTGTTTTTGGTAGGCTCCTATAGTTTAGGTAACCTTGATATCCCTTCTATTTGGTTGAAGTCTTCGTCGAATGAGTATATTTCCTTTATATTATTCATTCTCATAACGTCGACAGCGAGGGCATCGTTGGCTTCAAGCCTTAAATCTTCTCCAAGCTCAGTTGCGGCGAAGTATGCTTCTCGAGTTACGCCGTATATTTTCACATTGTCGAGCATGAATATGCCACGGATGATTTTGGTTAGCTGGTCAAGTGGCATACCGTGCTTGAGGATGTTTACTATTTCAGAGAGGTGTATAACAGTTATTGTGACTTCTTCTTTTCCTTGGGATACGTTGCTGATTATGTGTTTAGCTTGTTCTTTCATTTGTTTTTCTCTTTGAGTTAGTTGCTTTTTCGGTTTGTAGTAAGCGTAAATGAATATATTTGTATCTAAGAATCTCATGCGCCTGCCTCATAAAATTTCTTTTCAAATTGCTTCCAGCTTCCGATGGTTTCTACACCTAGATCAACTTTGTCAAAGTTTTCGGTTAAATCAACGCGACGCTTGGGAACTATCTTCAAGTATCCTTTCCTCTTGATAATGTACAGCTCTCGACTTTCCCCAATTTCAGCTTCTCGCCAATCCGCAGGCAGAATAAGGCGGCCCTGAGAGTCCACTTTCTTAACTTCCACTCCAGTTTCCAAATTTTTCACCATAAAATACCATATTATGGCATAATATAACTTTTCATCCAAAAAAGGTTAGCGCACTACCAAAAGAGAAAGAAAAATAAACCCTGTACCCCACTGGTGTTCTGTAAGAGTCCTATTAGCACGTAATGATTTTAGGGAAATGGAGGATTCAATGGACCGAAAACAATTAGCAAAAATGATCGACTACACATTGCTAAAGCCAGATGCAACCGAGGACGATATCATAAAGGTCTGTAAAGAGGCGACGAAGTATAATTTTGCATCCGTATGCATTAACCCAGTATATGTGTCATTAGCTACTAAGTTGCTAAAAGGAACAGGCGTGAAAGTATGTACTGTTGTAGGTTTCCCTCTGGGAGCTAATGCGCCAGAGATTAAAGCATTCGAGGCAAAAAATGCTATAGAAAAAGGCGCGCAAGAAATAGACATGGTCATGAACATTGGCGCATTAAAATCAGGTAACTATGAACTTGTTAAAAAGGACATGACAGCGGTTATTGAAGTGGCAAAAGAGAGAAACGTAGTGACGAAGGTGATTCTCGAATGTGGATTTTTAACAGATGAGGAGAAAGTGACAGTATGTAAACTCGCCAAGGAAGCAGGGGCGGATTTCGTGAAAACCTCTACTGGTTTTGGTCCTTCTGGAGCAACGATTCATGACGTGAAAATACTGAAAAAAGTTGTGGGTGGCAATATAGGTGTTAAGGCAGCTGGCGGTATACGAAGCTATAAGGACGCTCTAATGATGATTAAAGCAGGAGCCGACAGGATTGGTGCAAGTGCTGGAGTTGAAATAGTTAAAGAACTTAAGGAGCGATAAGGATAACGTAGCTTATTACCTTGCTTTGCTTGATTGGGGAGAGTACTAAGCTCTGAAAAGTTGTATAAGTTCAGAGATCAAGTCGTCCCCCTCCACGAAAACATGAGGGTGTTGGAGAACTAGTAAGTCATTAAAATGGCCAAAACTAAATGATATTGTTAGAGATTAGTTTTGATATGATAGATGCTGATACCATTCTAGCAGATATTCGAAGAGATAAAGAACAGCCAACCTCATCCAGCAAACTCTTCCAAACGCCTCTTCAAAACTTCACTCACCAACTCAGCCTTCACCCGCCCCCTAACCTTCTTCATAACCGCACCCATAAGGGGACCAAAGGCATCTGTTCCTCTCTCCCTTACGAGATTCTCGTTTCCCTTTATCAAATCATCTACCATCCCCTCAAGTTCCCTCCGCGAAATCATCGCCAACCCCAAGCTTTCAACAGCTTCCTTCACCGTTGCACCCTCATGTTTCGAAAGCCACGTTAGAATCTCCGGTATAGCCTCTTTAGCTGTTTTTTCAGAGCCTATGAGACCAAACAACTCCATAAACTGCCCGTCAGCGACAGCCTCAACATTTACTCCTTCACGCCTCAAAGCCTTCAAGGTTTCAGTCAACGCAACCGCTATAACAGTGGGTGAAACCCCAGTTTCTTTGGCTACAACCTCAAAAAGGTCAACGTATTCCGAATCCAAAATCTGCCTCGCAAGTTTCCGGTTAAGCCCATATTCCTTCGTCAGGCGCCCCATTTTCTGTTCAGGTAACTCCGGAAGCCGACTCCGCAACTCATCAAGATAATACTTTGTCAGCTGGATCGGCGGAACATCCGTCTCAGGATACATACGAGCAGCCCCAGGCCTAGGCCTCATATATCTGGTGGTTCCATCAGGATTCGCTGCACGAGTTTCCTCTGGAACACCCCTCAAGGCTTCCCTTGCCCTCCGCGTCACGGCTTTCAAGGCGTCAGTTGCATTCTCTGAGGTATCCGCCACAAGAACAACAGCGTCTAGCTGTTCCTTTTTCACGAGGCGCCCAAACTGATTTACTTCGTCAACAGATATACCGTAGGCTGGCAATTCATCCGTGTGAAAGATGCCCCCAACTCTCCCCCAGAAATGAGCAATATCAGCTATCTCTGCTCCAAGCCTCATGCCAGGGGCAAGCCCCCTTTTGAGCAGCCCAGCAAACTTGGGTAGTTTGACTGCTAAAACCCGTTTATTTTGATTAAGGGCTCTTTGAATAACTTTACACCTCGTTTGTCTAAAGACCGGGGTGACGTCGATAAACTCTTCTTTAATATCCTCTTCCTTCACTCCCAGCTTCTCCAGTTCATCCCTTATTCCCAGAAGGCTGAGCTGACGCTGGACCTCGTTTTTGATGACTTCTGAAATCAGCTCGAGTTCCTGAACACCCTTTATTTCAATGAGGGCTCCGTTTGGAATGGAAACGTTTAGGTCTTGGCGAATCGTTCCTAGGCCTCTTCTAACCTTTTGGGTAGCCCTCAAGATTCTCCCAATGGCTAGAGCTGTTTCTTCAGCCTCTTCGGGAGAGTGGATGACAGCGGCTGTCGTAACTTCTACGAGGGGGATTCCTAGGCGGTCGATGCGATATCGAATGATGGGCCCTTCTTCCCCCATTTTTCTGGCAGCATCTTCTTCAAGGCTTACGTGTTGTATGGGAACTTTCTTTCCTTTAATGTCAATTTCTCCGTTTAGGGCAACGACGCATGTCCTCTGGAAGCCGGTGGTATTTGATCCGTCTATGACTGTTTTTCGCATAACGTGGATTTCATCCACGGGCCTTGCCCCTATCATGAGAGCAACGATGACAGCGATCTCCACAGCTTCACGATTAAGGGGATGAGGGGGTTCTTCGTGTAGGCCAGTGGCTAGTAACTTATGAAGCCACTGTCTGCCTCGACTAGGCACGTAGTGTCCTTATACCCCTCATAAAGTATCGTTCTTCCCCTTTGAAACTCGAAGAGGGCTGCTGGATCAATTTGACCAAGCTCGCTTTGGGTTGGGCGGAGCCGATGCGTAAAGACGAAATCCGGCTCTTCCTTGCGGAGAACAGGAGAGCAATTGCAGAATAACTTGTGTTCAGTGTTTAGTTGCTGATGAAGCTCCAAGCCCACCTTCAGACCAGTCTTGCTATAATTCATCTTTGTTTATTTCCCTCCATTTGAAATTCAAGTTTTAGCTAACACCTTCTCCCATTTTAACTTATGCTACTATCCCAACAATCTTCCCTCATAATAATGCATATCTTCTACCGAATTAGCATTTATCATAGTCAGCTGCGCCGAACTTTGAGGACAACATACAGATATTATTCTGAAATATGGCTAAACGTTATATACTCTAAGTACAAAAAGGGTTCAACCTCGTGTAGCGGTGCGTTAGAGTAGCTGTTCCAAATGTTAGGTTTGGTTGGGTGTAGAGTTCATGAAGTTAGGTGGGGACGACACAATAGAGATTTGCGGCGTCCCACTTGAGAGGAGGCCGCTGGCTAAGTTGAGGCTGAAAGCTCAGCGTTGCAGGGCTTGGTTTAGCAGGCTGAAAATGAGTGAGCGGAGGCTTATGGATCTCGTGATCATGGTGGTGGAAAAGGTTCGCAGCCCCCTCTTAGCCGGGATCCTCGAACCCATCATAAAGCGGTTGTTAGACACCATGGGAGGCACAC
>LIHK01000031.1 GCA_001399795.1 Candidatus Bathyarchaeota archaeon BA2
GTTAGGAAATTGGGAACCGAGAAAAGATCATTTGAAAAAATAATAAGTGGAAGAGCACCCTCTATTTAAGTCATGGCACAGATCGAAAAAGAGAAAGAGAGAGTATTCCAGGAAGTTTCTGAATTCATATCGTTATTGGAAACTATTAGAAGACGGAAATATCCAACACCACACTTGGAAAAATTTGAAACGCTTATAAAACACTCTTATGAAATTTTAAACGAACAATTACCCGAATATTTACGTGATGTTACTAGTCACGTACCGCCGGAAGAAGCGAGTCGCAGAATAGGGGAACTACATTTTCAAATAAAAACTTTGTTCGACGTTATGTATAGAGCTTTGTTACACTCTTCTGATGTCCCACAAGAATTATACTTTCTTTCAGATACATTTTTGAATCTTTGCGAAGTTCCAAAAGATTACATTATTTTTGTCTCAGATGAAATAGCCATGTTCTCGTTTCATGACGTTCTCGAATCGATTGGTTTTGACCCAGAATTTTGGAGTAAGATGTATGAGAGGCAATTTTATTTTGTGCAAACAGTACCGGAATTTAATAAAAAGGATACCTCTTTAGACTGGCCAATCATTTTACATGAAATGGCACACATAGTTTGCGACAAAAAGGGTACGAGTAAGAGATATTTGGCTCAGTTGTCAATCCGTGACGCACTTTACATCGTATATAGCGCTGAGAGACATCCAGAATTTTTAGTTGTATTGGCCAGAAGGAAGCTTTACGTGAATGAACATTTAGCTGACTTGTTAGTTACGCGATGTTTTGCCGCGATATACGGATGGAGATTCCTAAAAAGATACGTTTCTCTAAGGGATGTTTTCGAGCCTGGTAGGAGCCACCCTTCACCGAGTCACAGGCTGCAAAAAATCTCCTCCGAAGTTAACACTAAGTTGAAAATGCCTAATAGTTCACGATTTTTAGACCAAGAACTTCAATCTTGGACACGAGAAGTTGCGAGCCAAGTTGAAGGGGGGGTTCCAGATATAAATGTTGATGATATTTTAACAAATGTATTAGATGAAGTTTATAACTATAGTCAATACATGCTTACGTACGAACAAGTAGAACGAAGCATACGAGCAAGCGCTTGGTTCCAAATGCTAAAAGGAAATGAAAAAGTTGAAGAGAAACTTAATAAAAACCTTGATCAATTTCTCCAGCAACTCCAAGACCAGCTTTTAAAGGGCATACCTATAGTTATTGATCCACCTAGTCTTTACTTCATAGCAACGCTGGATTTTTCAAACATTCAGAAGATTTCAGAATTAGATAACCCCACGAAAGAGGCAATTAGAGAAATGATCGCCGATTGTATACGTTTATACGCTGTCCAACATAGGTTTCTAACAGAAGTGCTACCTCAAACAACTTGATTGAAACTTTCTCTCAATAAACCGATTAATTTTCTCTAAATCCTTATCGTTCTTAGGCTGTCTTATCCGAATTTGAATATTGTATTGCCCTTCGTATTCTTTGGTCTTTGAGCTTTTAAAGAAAGCTATTTTAGCAATTCTCATTAAAGGATAAAGCTTTAATGGCATTTCTCCAGCATTCAACAGCTCGAACACTAGATGCCCGCGAAAACCAGGATCTACAAAACCGGCTGCAGCATGAACAGTAAGCCCTTCTCTGGCAACCGAGCTTCTTCCATCAAGATGCGCCACAACATCATTTGGAAGAGCTATATATTCAAAGGTCTGCGCTAAGACAAATCTCTTGGGTTGTAAATAGTAGTTGTCTTTTAGAAATTCCAATTCAACGAAATCGAGAAATTCTACATACTCTCGTTCTATATTTGCTGGATCTATATGCGGTAGTTTTGCGGTCCTAAACTCACCAAAATAATTGTCTAACCTCAGATCGATTGACGCGCAATTTATCTGTTCAGAGTCCAATAATGGCTCAACGACAATTTTTCGCTCTGCCAGATGACTCAAGATTTCTTCTTTTGTTAAGACGGCTTGAGACACCTACGCCACCTCGTGGTCCTTTTTCGTTTTACTTTATGCATTATGCAAGTGTATTAAATTTTCTGGGATACGGACTCTACCCTAACGTCGTCACCCATTCGCGAACCCAGAATGGTCGATTAAAATCGAAATTTGTATCCAATATTTCATCAGCCGAAATGCCAAGGCGCTGTTTACTCGGATTACGAGTGAACCGAAAGGCGATATCCTTGATTTGCTTGCCTTCCCTGGCTTCTTTGGAAAAATTAGAGGGCGACTAAAGCTTTCATGTGGAATGTTTAGAGTTCTACTCCAAAAATTTAACGCAGATTCGTAATCTAATTGAATCCGGGGGCTTTATGAGGCCTCTGGTTTTGGTAAGCTGTTTAGGGACAAGAGTTAAATGATACATTGATACAATGTATCAAGACTAATCATGAAGAGGTTATCAGCTCTAGTTTCAGATGAGGAATACAAGCGAGTTAAGAAGCTTGTGGGCGCTGGTGCAGCAAAAAGCTGTGCAGAACTTGTGCGAGAGGCTGTAAGGAAGTATGTAGAGGATTTGGGTTCAAGTAAGCTTCTAAGCTTCAAAGAAATCTCACCTCTAGAGGCTAGGCAGGAAATTGAACACTACCTTAAGAATCATCCGGGAGTTGTGTGGCCGGATGACATGGCTGAACGGTTGGGAATAGATTACCGCTTAACCCTTCAAATAGTTCAAGAGCTTCTGCGAGAGGAGAAGGTAGAAGTTGTTAAGTTAAAGAGGGGGGCAACTGAGAAGTGACAATTATATACGACGAGGGAGACGGAATCATAGGTGAAAGAGTAATTGCTTATGCGAGGCGTATCGACTTAATGAAGATACCCATACCAAGAACCCATAGACATAGGGCTCAAGGAGCTAAACTTGACGATGCAGAATGCTACATCGTGAGGCCTGTCAGATGGAAAGCAAAAGCTTAAAATTGTTTCACTCACCGGCCCACCAAGAATCTTTCTTTTAGCAAAGGATTTACCCAAACCTTGCTATTTTTATGTGCTAGGAGAGCGTGACTAGTTTGAGGGGAGACCTCGACGGCATCCTCGCCGAGAAGGGGGCAGAAGCCTTACTCCTCTACTCAGAGAGCTTCAAAAACGCCAACATGTACTACCTCACCAAGTTTCTGGCTCCAGACCCCTTCATCTTCTTCAAAAAAGTCGACGCAGACCCCGTAATCGTCCTCAATCAAATGGAGTATCCTCGGGCGCAAAAAGAATCCATCATAAAAGACGTGAGGTCCTACGTGGACTACAACTTCATGGAAGTGGTGAAGTCAGCTGAGGAGCCACACCTTGGCACCATGAAGTTTATCGCAACAGTGGCCAAGAAGGAACTTAGCACAAATACAAGAATTTGTGTACCCCACAACTTCCCAACAATGGCTACCGATGTACTCAGAGAAGAGGGTCTAACTATCAAGCCAATGCTTGAGGTCGTCGAGAGGGCAAGGGAGACTAAAGACGCTGATGAGGTAGGCGAAATCAGAGGTGTTCAGGCTGTAGCTGAAGAAGTCATGGTCGAGGCTATTGATTTGATAGCTAACGCCGAGGCGGACACGAAGGGAACCCTCTTCGTTAAGAAAGATGGGGAGAAAGGAACTCTAACAGTTGGCAAAGTAAAATCATATTTTGGACACAAGTTTCTAGACCACAGATGTGTAACAGAAGAGGAAATCATAGTAGCATGCGGTCCCAAAGGATCAGACCCCCACTACTTCGGCGATCCAAGAGATGAACTCAAGGCAAATCAGCCTATTATCCTAGACGTTTATCCTAGAAGCATCCAAAAGCGTTACTGGACCGACATAACTAGAACAATCGTGAAGGGAAAGGCTTCAGAAAAGGTGAAGAAAATGTTTGAGGCAGTACTTGAAGCCAAGAACGCTTCAATGGACGCTCTTCAGGCAGGTGCCCTCGGAAGCGACGTATACGGGCTGTGTTGCGACGTATTGGAGAAGGCTGGCTACGAAACCACAAGAGGGGGAAAGCAAATAAAGAGAGGTTTCACCCACAGCCTAGGTCACGGGGTAGGCTTAGAACTACATGAAGGCACGGGTCTAAACGAACTTTACAGGTTTCCCCTAAAAGAACACAGCGTCGTCACTGTTGAACCCGGGCTCTACGATCCAGACGTAGGTGGAATGAGAATAGAAGACATTGTTGAGGTTAAGAAGGGAGGATGCAACAACCTCACCAAGATGGAAATACGGCTAGAGATTTGATCACAAGCCTTGAAAACAATAACAATTATGCTAAAAGCGAAAATTTTCAAGAAACACTAGAAGAGGAGAACACTAACCCCCGCTCATAAGAGTCATCAAAATAACGCCATCCCCATCATTCAGCCTCGTGTCAACGCCGCGAAGTTGCCCCATCAAAACCCCATTAACCGTAACAACAAACCCGGTTTTAACATCCTTCAAACCAGGCTCAAAAACTTCCCTCCTAAAAGCCTCGCCATAAATTCCAGCCAGTTTATTCAATAAATCAGAAAGAGAAGCACCTTCACCAAGCTCAAACTCGTCTTCTCCCTTTCTTAACATATTCCTAATGTAACCCAAATACTGAACCCTAACCTTCAACTTTCCAACCCACCTATGCCTTACTTGTCTTTTAAAGCATCAATTCTTTCACATAATTTTTGAGGAAAACCAATATTTACTTGTTGCGCGCACCGATCAATTTCCCGGCTTCCTTCACATTCAACTGTATGCCATCCAACATACGCAAAAACCACCAAAAACCCGAAATAGATAAGTTCTAACTGTCCAAGATAAATAGGCGAAGGTGATATGATTGTCGGTGGCTCAAAGAAAGTTTTTTGGGGAGATAGCAGCGCTCCTTGACAAAACGGTCATGGTCATTACGGCGGATGGAAAAAAATACAACGGAACCTTAGCGGGCATAAACCCGGAGACACTGAGCCTCTGCTTGTCAGAAGCAAAAGATGAAAAAGGCACACACCTACACAGAATTTTTTTGAACGGCAGCACCATAACTCAAATTTTCACCGTTGAAAAACCCTTTGATCTGAAGGCTTTGTCTGAACGCCTTGAGAAGGTTTTTCCAACCATGGTTAGGCTCTATGAAGACAAGGGTTTCATTTGGGTTATGGACAAAATTAAGGTCAGTGAGAAGGGTGTGGTGGAGGGGACAGGCCCAGCAGCCGAGCGAGTTCAAAAGGTGTACGACCTGTTCCTCAGCGAAACAAGACCTAAATGATGTCCATTTCCATCCCGCGTCGTTGAGTTCTCCGTTCGTTTAGAATAATTGATAATTCGAGAAACAACTTTGCTTTTATTCAGACTAACGAAAAAAGAAGACATATATAGTTGTATGCAAGAAATGTGGCTTCAAGATAAACGAGGGGTCTCCGATGCATCGGTCTGGCTTGGCGCTTTATATATAGCTATAGTTACTCCGTCATACTCGGCGATTGTATAGTCAATGGGAGTTCCGTCCAAATACTCTATGTCTGTGTAATTGTCTACCAATTGTTTGCCGATGAGCGCCGACGGGACGAGTTGCTCTGTCGTTAGGTCTGTGGAGGGGCTTACACCCGATATATCCACCGGGGGCTTAAATACACCTAAGAGGAAGTAGGCGGCAGCAGCAACAATGATCACCACAACAACAATGACAACCGCAATTATCAGAATTTTCCTTTTTGAAACCATACAAACCCCATTTCAATGTTTTTTAATTAGCCTTATTTTAATTTTTTCATTTATCAACTATCGCCTGATGTGAGTATGAGGTGTTTGAACTTACTCTGGGGAACTGTATTCTCTTCGATATTTTTTGTGTCACAACGATAATAGTCTTCGGAAAGAAGCATAGAATCTTCTAAGGTCTTGCTACTCTTCGTTTCCAGAGAAAACAGTGCTAAAACTACACCTATAGCCACTACTGCTATCGTCAAGAACCACCACTCCATCCAGAAAGGAGGAGCCTCTTTTATTGGAGGCGGTACTTCTTCCGTTGGAATTTCAAGACCAGACGTAGGGCTCATGAGTGGATAACGATCTATAATCCCTCCTGCTGCATAAGCGGTGTCGCCTATGCCATCGCCGTCTGCGTCCACACCCGTATAATCGCTCCAGTAATTGCCGCCTGAAGGATAACCGTCGTCCCAAACGTTATTATTTTCACCAATTACGAATCCCGGGCTGGTGTTATCGATAAAATCGTTATGGTAAATTTTGTTGGAGGAACCGCCTAGTGTAATTGCTCTCTCGTTGTTTTTTATTAGGTTGTTACTGATAACATTATTTTCTGAGCTTGTCATGTAAATGGCGGCTTGGTTATGATCTGCTAAGGTGTTACCATCAATGACGTATCCATCAACCCATTCTAAATTGATGCCCCACTTATTGTCGATAATGGTGTTGCTGGTAATGATGTTGTTGACGTTTCGAATGAATAAATAGCGGCTTCAAAGCCAGCCCCAGGTACATAGAATCCCTTTATTACCGTGTTTTTAATAGTTATGCCGTTTCCGCCCAACCTAAATCCAATACCAGTTCCTGGACCTTCCAACGTGTAGCCGTTTCCATCAACTATTATGTTGCTTCTCTCCACCACAATCGAATCATAAATATTGTCAGCAAAAATGTAGACATCTCCATCACGCTGAATCTTATCCGTACCCTCAACCGAACCATCAACCCTAATGTAAATTATACTAAAATTGTTCTAAAAGAAACCAAGAGGCAATTAGTGTGGTGAAAAAGCATAAATGCTGAAGTGAACCTAAATTGAACTCGTGATACAACAGGGGTTCGGTTTAAGGTGGAATATGATATTAAGTACAGTCCAGCCTATGCGCTGTTGGAAGTTAGTTTAAACCCTAATGAAGTCATTGTAGCGGAAGCTGGTGCCATGGTCTACATGACGCCCCAAATCAATGTTAAGACACGGAAAAGGGAAGAGAAAAGCCTATGGAAGAGCATTAAGACCGCCCTCCTGGGCGCAGAATCCTTCTTCGTCAACGAATACATCGCAGAGAAAGGCCCAGGCAAGGTCGGCTTCGTTCCAGCACCAGTGGGAGACATACAACCCTTTGAGGTAAAAGCTGGGAAAGGGCTCATTCTTCAAAAATCTGCCTATGTAGCTTCCACAAAGGGTGTTCACTTGGACACGGAATGGCAGGGATTCAAGAAGGGACTATTTGGACAAAGCCTATTTATGCTTAAAGTTTCCGGGGAGGGTAAACTCTTCGTGAACGCCTTCGGGGCTATAGACCATCACAGTCTCAAGGGCGGCGAATCCTTAGTCGTGGATAACTTCCACTTGGTAGCCTTCGACGACACCTGCAAATACGATGTCAAGAAGTTCGGCGGACTAAAATCCACCATACCAGGAGGAGAAGGCTTAGTTACCGAGATCAAAGGTCCAGGAGAGGTATACATCCAAACCAAGAATATACGCGAATTTACTGATTGGCTTTGGGAACTGCTCCACGATAGGGTGGAAAGCACTGCCAGAAGAGTCGCTGAAGAAAAAGGGGAGAAGGGCGGTCCTAGCTTCGGCAAATCCAAGGGTTTTAGCTTCGGCAAGAAGTTCTAATCCAAGTTGATTTACCGGTAAACTCGAAACCAATATCCCCCTTTCTTTTTTATACATGCGCGTGCTACCCTGACGAAGAAGACTTGGAAGAGAATGGTTGGAGGTTTAAGCAAGTAGCAACCAAGGGCGCGGCAACATACAAGTAAAAGTGACGATTGATAAAAGACTAAATAAGCCAGCGAAATCTAGATTCCTTCTTTCTTTCATCTATTGGAGGAGAAACCAAGCCAAAGGACTTCAGTATGTTACGGGTTGCCTCAGCAGCCGTGTCCAACCTACTCAAATCCACTTTTAAGCGCAAGATTTTGCAAACTGCCTTTAAGGCTTCGCGTGCAGCCGTTGCGTCTGGATAAAAGCCCGGAGTATCGGCCAAAAGACAAAAGCCCTTCATATCCCTCAGTTTAGCCAATCCAATTAGGAGCCCTGCCGCGCCGAAGATTCGTCCTCCAAGGATTTTGGCGCCTAGACGTAAAGAGTCCTCTAGGGTCTCGCTGTCTGTCGCTGTGCAGTAGAGACTAGGGGCTTCAAACTTTTCCCGCTTCAAGCCGCCAAGGGTTATGACGTAGCGGCAGCCCAGCTCTTCGGAAACATCTAAGATATGCCCACACAATTCGTACTGTCCAACCGTGGTCAAGGCTTGTGTGTTGCCATAGAGAATGATGAGGTCACGTTCTCTGCCTCTCCCTTTGTGGTAATAGAGTTCGTTGATGGGAAAGTGTGCTTTTCCTTCCCCAGCGGTTATGGCGAAATCTTGAAAGGAAGAGGAACGAATTTCTGCAAACATTTTTGCTTTCAGTTCTTGGATGAGGTGTAACGCTAAGATGTTTGCAACGAATCCAATGCCCGGCAGTCCCTCAATTAGGACGGGATTTTTTAAGACAAGTTTCTCGTAAATTTGGACAGCACAGACCATGCCATGTAACCTTCCTTGACAGCACAATTAAGAGATGCCTAGTGATATTAAAGTATAATCCTAAAAATCCAGTAAGATATTTTATGAGTAAATGTAACGCTTAACATTGGTAACAGAAACAAAAGACTCAGCAACATCGGAAATAGGCAACCTCGCCCTATTTTTAAGTCAACTAACATCTTTTCGGTTTTCAACTTGTCACACATCCTAAGTGTTCGTTACAGTTTTTCTACTGCTTCTATGATTTTGGCATAGCTTTCAATGTTGCATCTCCATCCTGCAAAAATCATCTCATTTATCGCCTGTTTGGCTCTTTCTTTTGAAATCAGCCTTTGTACAACAGCTCTCATCAAAATGTACGGTGTCCCCACATAGGGTATTCCATAGATTTTCGCGGTTTTTCTAGTCACCTCGTCATCTATGACTGCTATCCCATCATGTTCCCTGGCGATGACCAAGACCTCTGTATCAGTTATATGAAGCCCTTTTGTTTTCAACATGCTTGCTAAAAATTTTTGGTTCCTAGGTTCAGTTACCTTGAATACTTTGTTTTTGAACATTTTCTCCAAAACGATGGCGTCTGGAACACCTTTGCGCTTTCCCTCATCCACAACTTCTCTCTTAACCTCTGGTGATGCCAGCTTTTCATCTTTCAAGTCCTCAAAAACCTTACTTAACCCTACTTTGGTTATGTAAATTAATGGTGTAGCATTGAAAACGAGTGACTTCACTTGGACTTCGCCACTGATGCTTCCCTGATTTCCTTCTCTATTTCTTCTGGCGTGTATCTAACCCACTCTACATTACGTTGTTTCACCAAGTCGGCGAACTCCCAAAGTGAAAGCTTAGCCATCTCAGCAGCCTTGGCAAAAGTCACTTTTCCATCTCGTAACAACTCCAAAGCAGTTTGTTTTCTCCACTCCACAATTCCTATTTCAAGGAGGGTTCTCACAACCGTAGCCTTGTCCGACTTTTCGCGCTCAGCCACTTCGAGAATTTCCTTCTCAATTTCTTCAGGTATCCTTACAGCCAAGGGTTTAAGTGTCAATGCGTTCACCGTATACAAAGGATATCACATGCATACATAAATATTGTGATAAATTACCTCTAGGCGGCCCGTCTATCTTACCCATCGAAGCAAGAAAAAATGGTACATCAAAAGTACGCTACTTTATTCATATTTCTTAGGTCTGCCCACCTCTCTTCTTCCCTTAAAACACATATTACAAACAGGATACAACCACGGTTCAAGGAAAAATCCCAAGTAAGGGGAATTGAAAGAGTGTCTTGGAGGCTGCTCTTATGTCCTTCGAGATACGAGACAGGGACTTACTTGCGCGGATAGGCAGGATTGAAACTAAGAGCGGTGTTATTGAGACGCCTTTGCTACTGCCAGTAATAAACCCCACTGTTCAACCAATCCTACCTAAAACAATACAGGAAGAATTTAACTGCACGGCTCTCATAACCAACGCCTACATAGTAAAAAAGCGTTTCAAGGAAGAAACTGTTCAAAAGGGAATACACAACTTTCTGGATTTCACTGGAGTGGTCATGACAGACTCCGGAGCCTACCAAATCCTCGTATATGGCGACGTGGATGTCAGCCCCGAAGAAATAGTTCATTATCAAGAGGAAATCAGCACGGACATAGCCACCATACTGGACATGCCAACAGGCTGGGGAGTCTCCAAAATGTACGCGAGACAAACGGTAAACGAAACTCTAAGCAGAGCAAGGAAATGGGAAGAAGTAAAAACCCGTGATGACATCGCTTGGGTTGGACCAGTTCAGGGAGGACAATATCTTGATCTTGTTGCTCGATCAGCAAGGGAAATGGGAAAGCTGCCTTTTCAAATCTACGCTTTAGGAAGCCCAACTACGGTTATGGAGCATTACCTTTTCGATGCGCTCGTTGACATGATTATGACCGCGAAAATGAACTTACCGCATGAACGTCCTCTCCACCTTTTCGGAGCTGGCCACCCCTTCATGTTTGCTTTGGCAGTAGCCTTAGGATGTGACCTCTTTGACTCCGCCGCCTACGCAATCTACGCTCGAGAAGACCGTTACATGACAGAGTACGGAACCACCAAGCTCCAAGAACTGGAATATTTTCCATGCTCATGCCCAGTGTGCATAAAAAACGATCCAAAGGCTGTCATGGCTGTGCCTAAGACCGAGAGGCAGGAGATGCTTGCTAGGCACAACCTTTACGTCAGCTTCTCAGAATTAAGGCGGATAAAGCAGGCGATAATTGAGGGACGCCTCTGGGAACACCTCGAATCTAGGGCCTACGGGCACCCTGCGCTCCTTAAGGCTTTAAAACACCTAAAGAAGTACAGCGAGCATTTGGAAAAACAGAGCCCTGTGACAAAGAAGAGTGGTCTTTTCTTTTTCAGCTCCATCGGTTTGATTCGTCCTGAGGTTGTTCGCCACAGAATGAGACTCTTTGAGAGATACTCCCCTCCAACAGGGGCAAAGGTTCTTGTTTTGTTGCCTCAAATTCGAACAAAACCGTTTCACAGGTCGAAAGAGTATCGAATGGTCTTGGAGGAGATTCGACGAAGAATGGGTAATGCCTTAGATAAAATCCATGTATGTACTTATGGGGCACCTTTCGGAATAATACCCATAGAACTTGACGAGGTTTACCCCCTTTCTCAACATGAAACTGCTGCTCCCTTTGACGCTGAAACATTAACCTACGTGGCAGGGCAAGTCGCAAAATACATCGAGACGACAAGCTATGAAGCGATCATCTTGCTTCAAGATGCTGAAACCTGGAAGGGAAAGATAGCAACAGCCTGTAGACGAACTTGCAAGAAAGAGAATTTTCCTCTTAAGGTTTTACGATTGAAAAAGCCTTGGAATAAAACTGCCTTGGATGACCTTGCAACAGCAATACAAAATGCCGTAGCGCGAGAATAGATATGTTTAAACTTTACTTAGAAAACATTGGTTATTCGAGTTGTATAGGTGAAAACGGGTTGAAGAAATGTGTAGCTGTCGACGCGGTTAGAACTCCTATTGGAAAATCAGGCTGGAACGGTATGAAGAAGGGGGGACAATTTGCCCACGTCTCTGCCCAAGTCCTTCTAGGATCTGCAGTTGCAGAACTGGTAAGGCGCATCCAGAGTAAATCCAGCGCCTTTGACCCGAAAGAGATTGAAGACGTAGCTGTTGGATGTTTAAGTCAGATCGGGGAACAGGGCGGGAACATCGGTAGACTTGTGGTTTTCATAGCTGGCCTTCCAGACGAAGTCGCGGGAATGACTCTTGATAGGTACTGTAACGCAGGTCTACAGGCAATAAACTCGATGGCACAGGCAATAATGGCGGGATGTGGCGACATAATGATAGCTGCGGGAGTTGAACACATGTCCCATTACCCCATGATGTCAAGCATCAGCGTAGCTCAAACCGCTGGATTCCCGGTAATGATCAGCGACAAGATATACGAAAGAAACTTTTTCATTCCGATGGGTGTTTCGGCTGACATGGTGGCCAAGAAATACAATTTAACACGCGAAGACTGTGACAAGTTTGCCCTTTGGAGTCACCAAAAAGCCACAAAAGCGATTCGAGACAAAGAATGGTACAGCAAAAGAATTGCGCCAGTGAAGATTCCGCAACCTGACGGAACGACAAAGGTAATCGAAATGGATGAAACCGTGAGAACCCAGTCTTTAGATGAGCCAGAGGTTGCGTACTCAAAGCTCACGACGCTTGAACCACGATTCACTCCAGACGGGGTTCACACAGCAGGTAATTCTTCCCAAATTGTGGATGGAGCAGCTGCAACGATGCTGATGTCTGAAGAGAAAGCTGACGAGTTAGGGTTAAAACCCATGGTTACCATAAAATCCATGGCTGTGGCAGGAGATGAACCCCAGATAATGCTTCTAGGTCCAATTCCTGCCATGAGAAAAGCGTTGAAGAGGGCTGGCAATATGGCAATGGATGACATGGATATAATTGAACCCAACGAAGCCTTTGCTAGTCCACCTCTCGCCTTTGCAAAAGAGTTCGGATACCCCTTCGACGACCAGAGAGTCAATCCAACTGGCGGCGCGATCGCGCTTGGTCATCCCATAGGAGCAACTGGAGTAATATACTTCACGGAAATGATTTATGAAATGCAGCGAAGAGGACTCCGTTATGGACTTGAAACCCTTTGTGGTGGCGGCGGAGTAGGCATAGCGACTATTGTGGAAAGGGAAAAGTAACCTTTCCTTCTCTATTAGATATCCATGTTCTGAAGGAATAAAAGGGGGCTAGTGTGAGTAGTGTCAGAAAAATCCGGAAAGGCTACCATTTAAATGTTAGAATGCACCTAAACCCGTTCAAGATTACCGTGACATGTCTGCGAATAACAGAGGGTGAATACGATCCCGATGAAAATAAGGTTCCTCGGAGGCGCAAGGGAGGTTGGGAGAGCAGCGGTAGCTGTTAAAACTGAGAAGACTCAGCTGCTGCTCGACTATGGCGTTATGATTAATCATGAACCAGGGTTTCCCATGCACGTTCCACCCAAGGACGTGGACGCCATCATTTTAACCCACAGCCACCTAGATCATTCAGGAGCAGTTCCTATCTTTCACATCCAAGAGAAAAAGCCTGTGTATGGAACAAAGTTGACATTTGATTTAGCCAACCTACTAATTTCAGATTTCATACACCTATCGAGTTACTACCTCCCCTACGAATACCTCGAGTTACAATCCATGATAAGAAATTGTGTCCATCTGAATTATAGAGAAAAACAAACTCTGGGGGATGTTCAATTCGAGCTTTTGGACTCGGGTCACCTGCCTGGAAGCGCTCAGGCTTTAGTGGAGGCAAATGGAAAAAGGCTTGTCTACACCAGTGACTACAATACCATGGACACACGTCTACTCCGTGGAGCGGACAGAGACTATGGCGAACTTGATGCACTAATCATTGAAAGTACCTACGCTGATGAAGACCACCCTGACAGAAAAACTCTGGAAAAAGAATTTCTGGAAAGCGTTACTGAAGTAGTAGAGAATGGAGGAACCGTCTTAGTTCCAGCCTTCAGCGTAGGGCGCTCACAAGAAATAGCATGCGTACTTGCTGCCTATCATTTTGAACACCTTGTCACAATAGACGGGATGGCTCGCAAGGCTAATCGAATAATGATGAAACACTCGTCCTACATGCAGAACCCTCAACTGTTCATGAACGCTATTCACGCCGCGACCTGGGTGGAGGGATGGATGGACCGCAGAACAGCAGCGAAAAAGCCGGGGGTAATCATATCCCCAGCGGGTATGCTGAAAGGTGGACCAGTCGCCTTCTACATACAGAAAGTAGGGAAAAAACATCAAAACGCCGTTTTTCTAGTAGGCTATCAGATTCCCGGAACCCCGGGACGAGAAATGCTTGACGAGGGCAAATGCGTGATCGATGGAAAGATGCGCAAAATTAAGGCGCAAGTGAGGCGCTTCGATTTTTCATCTCATAGCGGAGCCAGTCAACTTCAAGATACTGTAAAAGAGGTTGAGGGAAACCCGACTGTTTACGTGATGCATGGGGCTGAGGGAAACTGCGAAAGGTTCGCCGGATGGGTAAAGAAGGAAGTTGGACTCCAAGCTGTGGCGCCTAAGGCGGGAGACGTTTTTACAGTTTGAGGAAAACAGGGATGAGAATAGCGATCCTGCGTGTAGGATCTGTGGACATTGATATTATGGAAAGCATACAAAGGGAATTGTGCGCCAGATTTCCTGGAGCCACCTGTGAAATTCTGGAAAATACGATGCCGTTACCTCAAGATGCATATGGCGAGTCAAGGTATCAATACTATTCCACCACTATTTTGGCTAGAATCCAAGATTACGTTGAAAAATCTCAAGCAGACCGAGTTCTGGGAGTAACCGAGGTAGACCTCTACGTGCCGCGCCTAAACTTTGTTTTCGGAGAGGCTCAGTGTCCCGGAAGAACTGCCATAATATCGTTGTTTAGGCTTAAACCAGAATTCTATGGAAAGCCATCGGATTGGAATCTCTTCGCGGAGCGTTCTGCGAAAGAGGCAGTTCATGAAATTGGACATACGCTTGGACTTGGACACTGCCACAACTCAGAATGCATCATGTTCTTTTCCAATTCCATTCTCGACACCGACAGAAAGAAGCCTGCCTTTTGTGAAAGCTGTTACCCGCCAGTTCTGAAACGCTTAAAAGGCTTGCCTAGAAGTTAGACCTCGCGGATCTCACAGCGCAATTTTTTAACAACTTCTTCAGCTTTTGTTGGGTCAACCTTCAGGGTATACAGCTTTCTAGGAGTTCGAAGCTTCAGTTTCACCATTCTTTTTAGGCGTTTTATGTTACAGTAGTCTGCTCGTTCAGAAATTTGGATGAATTTATCCATGTCAAAGACTTCTTCAGGCATGTGCTCAGCCTCATTGGCATAACTTGTTAGCCGTATCACTATTTATTTATGTTGGTAGACCTAGTGCCTAATCCAAGCTTTTATTCCAAAAAACTTCTAACGGCGTTCCAATGTGGAAAGTTGCCCTTTTACATGGAAGAGACTGCTTAGCAACAACGGTCTATCAAAAATGTGCCTATTGGATATCGACAAAAGTGTAAATTTTGTGGAATAGAGTTGTCCCTCAAAGAAGCAAAAGTAGCTTCAGAAAAGGTTAAAACCGCTAATTTACCGTTTTTGGAGTTAAGTAAAAGCTGTTTTTTAAATTCTGCCAACGATGCATATTTCCAGATAATAAAAAAGGGAGATTTTGTTTTTGGTACAGCCAACAGCTTCTTCTTTGCCAGATAGATCTTAAGTCAGCGAATGAGTCTTAGGCTTTAAAGAGTTTAGGCAGGCTTTGCATTACTGGAGCTAGTTTTATTCCTACCGCCAAACTTCCTTCCATCTTGTACTGACCCGACATGTATCCCCTAACTGGATCAACGTCACCTGTCAACAATGCTATCAAAGTCTTCGTATCAGACGAAACCTTGAGATCAGGCGCATCCAAAAGGGCTAAGCCACCAGAAATTTTTCCACCACTCAGTTTAATATTGCCCTTTAAGGGGCTGTCCGTGGCTTCAAAGTTAAGCTTTATTTCCCCTGCATTTACCACTTTGCCCTTAGTTTCCGCGTCCTTCTCAACGAGTATGCCTATGCCTTCCCACAAAACGTCCATGAATGCTACTGATGCCTCAGGCGCCTCGGCCACGAATTTTCCAACATCGATCGATTTTAAGTTATTTACTAGCCTCGATACTAAATCCGGCATTGCTTTCATTAGATTTTCAACGCCGAATTTTTTTACTCTTTCCATTAAAGGAGGGAGAGCGGTTTTCAGCTCATTTTCTGACAACTTAAGCACTTTGTCTATGTCTTTCTTCAATTCTTCCGCACTCATTACTTATCACCGCAACGGACTTTCTTATGGGGGTCTTAAATAAAAGATTTTTGGCATAAAAAACAGAACCATAGCACTAGCCTGATTATTCAAGTCTCAATTCATTTTGAGGCAAAAATTGGGAAAAAAGAGTTATAGCTGTTAAAACTATGTTGAAAAGCTCCTAGTCTATGTTCCTAGGTTTTTATGTATGCACATTATGTCTGCTTTCCCTATAGAACTCTATTAATATGTTCGTTGCTAACCTAATTTCTTTGCCTTTTCTTTTTATGCTCTAGGAAGTCTGTAGTGGGCCGGACCGGATTTGAACCGGCGACCTTCTGCACGTCAAGCAGATGTCCTACCATGCTAGACGACCGGCCCTCCTTTCAGGCTTTTACAGATGTTTTTGCTTATTTAAGTTTCAGTTTGGTTGGCTTTTAGATTTTTGTTATTTAGCTGGCTTGACATAAGGCTTAATAGTTTTTTGTTGGTTTACTATGTCGAGGGCCGGTAGATCAGCTTGGAATGATCGCCACGTTGGCATCGCTTCATTTCTTGCCATAGATATTTTTAAGATGAAAACAATCTTATGTAATAGACGGTTGCAAATGAGGCGGTTCTCCAAAGACGAAATTAATGAAATTCGGAAACTCATTGGGGAAGGTGCTAGTCTTAGTAATATTAGCTCTCATTTGGGGCGTTGTAAGTCTGCTGTACAATATCATGCTGCGAAGCTTAGAGAAAAACGTGCAAGAGAAAAAGAGCTTCTTGTTGAAAACTTAACTGACAAGGAGTTGGGATGGTTGATTGGGTGTTATGCAGGTGATGGCAGTCGGTACCTTAGAAAGGATGCTTATTCCTACGAAGTGAAGTTTGCGTTGAGTGAAAACGAATATGCCATTGTGAAGTTTGTTGAGGCAGTTTTGTTGAAGATTGGCATGAAAACTCGAAGAAGTGTTGAAGGAAAGCGAGTGTATGTAAGATGTCAAAGTAAACAGCTCTATAGGTCCATGGAAAGACATCTAATGTGGGATGGTAGAAAGAAGTCAACTTCAGTCAGACTAGCCAACTTATCATCCTATCCAAACAATTTCTTGTTTGGATTTCTATGTGGCTTAATAGATGCCGATGGAGGAACGAAGAGACTTTACATCTCAACTTCATCAGCAAAACTAGCAGATAACATACTAGATATTTGCGAAACGTTGGAAATTGGTACTAACAAACACGAATATGATGTTTTCCATATATACCCGAGCAAACCTGATTGTATCAAAGCCTGTGGAAAATATGGATTCTCCTCTATCAAGCATGGAATAAGCAGTGATGGGCCGGGGAGGGGGCTCCCCTTCCGTTAGTGGACCGGGCGGGATTTGAATTCGCGAGCGCAGTGTTTCAGACGCTGAGCTTCCCGCGTCCTCCACGATGCCAACGTGGCGATCATTCCAAGCTGATCTACCGGCCCTCGACATAGTAAACCAACAAAAAACTATTAAGGATTTTGCACGACCCTGTTGCAAACATATATGTTGGAAATGATGCTTGCCACTGAATTTGCTCAAACAGAATGCTGTTCTATCTTTTCTGGTACATCTTGAAAAAAACAACTGAAAGACGCGGGTTCAAATTTCGCCCCGTCCACTAATCGGAAAATCAATGAAGCGGTTGAAGAATTAAATCCAGCTTCGTTTTGTTTCTTTTATATTGTCAAAGTGTGAGTCATCCGAGAGTATTTTTGCTTGGTTGATTATGGCGGTTGAGGCGATGATGCAATCGCCCATTGGTATGCTTTTGTATTGGCATTTGAGCAGCCCGGCTTGTCTGGCAATTTTTGAGTTTAGTTCTTGAATTTGCAGCCCACTTACGATGATGGATAAATAACAGATTTCAGCTTCTTCTCTTCCTACTTTTTCGCAGATTATTTTGATGGTTTCACTGATGACGATGGTGGGGAGTAACCCTTCTTTGCGCTGGATGAGTTCTTTTAATTTTTTGGATGTTTTCTGTTTTGTTTCTGTGTTAGTTGAGTAATAATGTTCTATGAGGAACCTGCTGTCCAGCACTTCTTTCAAGCTAGTATTCCTCTCTGAGCCTGTCGATTTCCTTCTTGATTTCTTCTACGTTGCCGTATTTTGAGTATATACCCGCACAGTCTTCTAGTTTACGGATTGGCTTGAAGAGTATTCCTTTTTCTGTGGCCTCTACCATTAGTTCGTCCCCTTCCTTTATTCCAAGCTTTTCTCTCAACTCCGCTGGGATTGTGGTCTGCCCTCTTCTTGTCACTTTCACGATGTTTTCCATGCATTTCACCTCAGATAACAGAGTGGGTGTACTACCATAAAAAATTTTCCTATTCATATTTTTTCATAGGATTAAATTATCCGTTCAGGACGATGGCATATGTGGAAGTGTGGTCCATGGAAAAATCCCAGCAAAAGAGAATCGAAGACCTACCTCTCTCTGAAACATATATATTTGCAACAAATATCCAGATTTGCGCCTTTTTACTTTCTAAAGATTTGATTCATAAAATTAATTTTATTTCAAGATTCAAAATTTGCATATAAACTCGACGTTGAAAGTTTTATCTATCATTTATCTTTATAGGAAATGTGAGGAAAGAAAACTTTGGTTGACGTTTCAAAGATCAAGTTTACTAAGCATGCTGTTGAGAAATTTGAATTGGTGAAGCGTTATGGTTTTGAAATCAGCAAGAAACAAGTCGCTGAAACAGTTGTTAATCCAGAACGCTAAGTGAAAGGGATGGTCAATATTTTGTGATTAAAGTCATAAATTCAAAGCATGCTCTAAGGGTGGTTTACGAAAAGAGGAAAGGATATTTAGTTGTCATCACCTTTTATCCTGTTAGGCGTGAGCGCTATGGCGTATAAAATCAAGTATGATGAAGATGCTGATGTCCTTACAGTTATACTCAGAGAGAAAGGCAAACTTTCCCATGCAGAGGATGTAGGAGACATTGTAGTTCATTTTGACGAGGATGGAAAACCTCTTTTCATGGAAATACTCAAAGCCAGTAAGATAGTTCCACTGATGGTCGAAGGCTTGGCTAAGAAAGAAGTGGTAGTGGCCTAAGCTAAATAGAAAAATTTGAAAGATTTAAACGATGGTGTTGATCTAATCCCGTCCATTCTTAAGTCTTAAAGTTTATTGTTTTGCACCCCACTGTGAATTCTGATTTGGAATTCATAATTCTCTAATAGACATCCAAGCTTTTCCCTCTACTATAAACTGTAAAAGATGATCTACCATGAAAACTAAGAGCTTACCTGGAATTTTGCTTGTTTGCGGCACTTTGGCTAGTGTAATATTACCGCCTTTGCGACGGATACTCTGGTTGCTATTAAAGTGGCTTCCTCGGCGTTCAAAAGTCGAGTCTCTTCCTCTTCTTCCTCGCCACTACTCGAAATGAAGTTTAGTCTCCAGTAGTTTCCCCTACTAGCCAGTACGTTTAAAAAGTGCGTATCATGCGAAACTGACGCTTAGTTATCAAAGTGGCGCATTCAACTTCCGGAGTTTATGTCCCCTGAAAACTTCAAACATAAGCTTTGATTACTTGGTCCCGTTCACTAATCGCTTTTGTGCTGGCGGTGCATCTGTTTACATTTTTCGTAATTTGTAGCCACTCTGTTGTGTCTTTAAAGGCTATTTCTAGAATATTTTTTGATTTGAAGCCATTTTTCGTTTATTTTTGTGTTTTTCCGTTGAACAAAGCTACAAAAAGGTTTATTAACTATTAAGATTTAATATACATATTGGGGAAAACTTTGAAAGCTGAGCATCTCGTTTGCCCTTACAACCAGTGTAAGAAAGAGTTTGAAAAGCCTGTTATATTGACTGATTTGTCTACCTAGGGAAACCTATTATGCTTGTCCTCATTGTTTGACTAAGGTTGATGTTGTGGTTAAGGACCAAAGCTTGGACACGGTTTCCGTTAAGACTTCTGAGGGTGGGCCGGAGAATACTCCTTCTGAGTGTCCGTACAGGTTTGGGTATTTGAAAGCTCTTCCAAAGGACGCTGCTATTCCTGATGGATGTTTGACCTGTCCTAAGCTTTTGCAGTGTTTTGTTAAGAAAGAGAATGTTGCGAGAGAGGTCTAAGGGAGAATATGCGGGCAGGGGCAATTTTTTTAGCTTTTTTCCTCCTGTTTACCTGCGCGTCCATTGCTGTTCCTGTTCCCCTGTTTCCTGGCAACATGGTTCAGACGTGGCTTGATGTCCCTTACATAAACGCTATTGTAAATGGATTGACATACGGTTTCATCACTTGGATATTATTCTTTTTTGTTAGCAGGAGAATCGAGAAGTCTGTCGAATAATCCATGAAGGGTAAAAGGGGACGCTGGTAGATAGACCTTTTATATAGCCCCCTATATATACTATCCAACATAATTTTGGCGCTGGCGGTACATGCCGTCTCTGGAAAGGTAGTAGTCTTTTGTCTCCAAAGAAAAAATCTTTTGTCGGACAAAGGGTTTCGCTATCTCCACTTTTCCTGTCTGTAGATAGACCCTCTAGTTTTTTCTTTGTGTACTCTCAACATTCTCGACGCAGTCGCGGTGCATACTAGGCACAGTTTGTTTGGAGTGTAGAGTGTTTTTCCAAAAAATATTGATTTCAACATACTTCTGTTGTTAGGCTCCAAGTAGGGAATAGAAGTCCTCGAAGGATGCCAGTCAGCTACTATCTTGTGCTTTGGATAAACGGTCTTTCTTTCCCCTGTTCTTTTTCCCATTTTTTGCGTTCTTTACACCCCTTTTTCTTTGGGGTCTGGATCAATGGAGGAAGTTAAAGGAGAGTAGTTGATAACACTCGGGTTATGCTTAAGAGATGGATGATATTTAGAAGTATTCATAATTAATATGCAATAATTATTAAATGTGTCCAAATATTCGCAAATATGTGGATAATTGTTATATAGTTCTAGAAGATAAAACTAAATTTTAATTCTTGGGGTAGTGGTGCGTTAGAAGTGCTTGTTGAGGAAAGTTCCAGCGTTATAGTTGGGTGCAGGATTAGTGGAATTGGTGAGGACGGTACCATAGAGGTTTGCGGCGTCCCCCTTCAGAGGAGAC